>DAIDHI010000087.1 GCA_027452025.1 Elusimicrobiota bacterium
TGGCCAAAATGACCTCAGCGATCGGCGTCGCGGAGCTCTTGATGCGGTCGGAGAGCTCCTTGATGCGCAAAGCCTCCGGGCCGATGCCGTCGAGGGGAGACAGCGAGCCGTGCAGCACGTGGTAGAGTCCCTTGAAGCTCCCCGAGCGCTCGATGGCGGCCACGTCCTGGGGCTCTTCGACGATGCAGAGGACGGCGCGATCGCGGGCGGGGTCGGCGCAAAGCCGGCAGACCTCGCGGTCGGTGAAGTCGAAACACTGCCGGCACGGGTGGATGGCGGCCTTGGCCTCGCGCAGAGCGGCGATCAAGTTGTCCGTCTCGAATTGCGGGGAGCGCAGGAGGAATATCGCCAGGCGCTCGGCTTGCTTGGGCCCGATACCGGGGAGCCTCTTGAGGCTGGCCGTCAACTTCTGCAGGCTTTTCACGAGGGCTTCTTGATGATCTTGACCTTGCCGCCCAGGATTTTCTGGGCCTTGGCCAGTCCGGGCGGAGGCGCGGCGGCGGGCGCGCCCTCGGTCACGTCTTTCCAGGCCCCGGGGGGCGCGGCGCCGAGTTCCGGCGCCTGGGCGTCGACGATGTCGGAGTCCTGCGGCGCGCCTTCGCCCAGCTCCAGGCTCAGCGTCACCGGCTTGCCGACGACTGTGGCCAACTTGGCCTCAATCAGCGCCTGGCCGTGCTTGGCCGTGTCCAAATCGAAATTCTTTTGGAAGAAGAGCTTCCAAGGACCTTGCGCGGAGGGGACCAGCCGCGCATGCTCCAAGACGGCTCCCAGGGAGATCTTTTCCTGACGCACGGCTTCCACCACGGAGGGCCACAAATCGGAAGGTGCTCCGCCCGCGGGCGCCGAGGAGGGCTGCGGCGCGGCCACGCGGGCCGCGGACCGCGGCGCGGAGGCCGGCCCGGGCGGCAAGCCGCCCGCAAGCCTGCGCTCCAAAGCCTCCAGGCGCTGGCTCCAGGCCGCCAGGTCGAAGGCCGACTCCAGGCAGCCGAAGAGCCCCAGTTCCAGGGCCAGGCGCGGAGAATCGGTGGACTTGAGCTCCTCGAGCGTGCGGTTGAGGCGGCGCAGGAAGAAGGCGAGCGCCTCGGCCGTGGCCTCCGGGCCCAGGGACTCCAGGCCGAGCGGCTCGGCCGCCTCCACGCCCAGCCGCCCCAGGTAGACGGCCTCGAGCGCCGCCCGCAGGTCGCGCAGCAGCTGCGCCGGCTCCAAGCCCTCGGCGTAGATCCTCTGCAGCCAGCCGGCCAAGCCGCGGGTGTCGCGGGAAAGCACGGCCTGCGCCACGCCGAGCAGGACTTCCTGGGAAACGAAGCCGAACATCTCCCGGACCTGAGCCTCGGTGACCTTGCCGCCCGCCGTCGAATGGCTCTGGTCGAGCAGGCTGATCGCGTCGCGCAGCGACCCTTCCGCGCTGCGCGCCAGAAGGTGGAGGGCGGCCGGCTCGATGACCACCCCCTCCTTCTTGGCCAGGGCGCCCAGGTGCTCGGCCAGGGCTTCCACGGCGATGGGCCGGAAGCGAAACCGCTGGCAGCGCGAGGCGATGGTGGCCGGAATCTTGGCCGACTCGGTTGTGGCCAAAATGAACACAACATGAGGCGGAGGCTCCTCCAGGGTCTTGAGCAGGGCGTTGAAGGCCGGCGTCGACAGCATGTGGGCCTCGTCGATGATGAAGACCTTGTTGCGGTCGCGGTTGGGCGCCAGGGCCACCGTATCGATGATGACCTGCCGAATATTGTCGACGCCCGTGTGCGACGCGGCGTCCATCTCGAGGACGTCCAAGCTGCCGGACAAGGCGATCTCCCGGCAGGAGTCGCATTCGCCGCAGGGCGCGGAGGTGACGCCCTTGGCGCAGTTGAGCGCCTTGGCCAGGATGCGGGCCATGGTCGTCTTGCCCACTCCCCTCGGGCCGGTGAAAAGATAGGCGTGATGGACCTTGCTTTGCTCCAAGGCGTTTTTGAGCGTCACCGAGACGGCGGGCTGGCCGAGAACCTCGGCGAAGCCCTGGGGACGGTATTTGCGGGCGAGGACGACGTAGGGCTGCTGGCTGCCGCTCATCGCGACTCTCGCGCCGCCGTCGTCTGGCCGCGGCCCTCGAAGCTCAGAGCGCCCGGGCCGAACGCCATCACTTGGAAAAGCCCCCCAAGGATGGCCAGGTTCTTGAGCAGATGGATGCGCTGGTCGGGCGTCGTGTGGAATATCCAGGTGGCCGCCACGAGAAAGCCGGAGAGCGCCGCCGCGCCCCAGCGGCTGTAGAAGCCCAGAGCCAGGGATATTCCGCCCAGCGACTCCACGAGGATCGCCGCCGCGCAGAATAAAGCGGCGGCCGGCATCCCGTGCGCCTCCATGTATTTGAGCGTCGCGTCGAAATTGGTGATCTTGCCAAACGCGGCGGCGAGGAAGATGGAGGCCATCAGGAGCCGGCCGGCCAGCGCGAGGATGTCGTCGAGCTCCACCGAGGGAGGATACCAAAGCCGCCCCCGGCGAGGCAAATTGGTATACTGGCGCCGTGAAGGCGACGAGAGCCTGGCTCGCCGTCGTGGGACTGGCGCTCGCGGCCGCCGTGCCGGCCGCCGCGGACTCCTCGCCCGTGCTCTGGCAGGAGGCCACGTTCTTCGACGCCCTGCTGCAGGCCCGCGATCGCTTGGCGCGCACCGAAAGCGATCCCAACATGCTCCCCGTCCTCAAGGCGATCGCGGGACAGGTGGCCCAGCAGGTCCTCAACCTGCGCCAGATCGACGGCTACGTCAAAGCCCAGCAGGACAACCTACGCTACGCCTTCAGCCAGCCCGACCCCAAGCCGAGCCTCAAGACGATCGGCGCCAACCTGGAGACGCTGGCCCACGGCAGCGACCAGATCCGCAGCAACCTCTATTTCCTGACCGCCCGCGAGCGCATCGCTTCCACGCAGGCGCTGCCCGACACGGAGATGTACCAGGCCGACTTGCTCATCCTCGGACAGGTCCAGCAGCTGCAGCTGCAGCTCAACGCCCTCTATCTCGACTCGGCCGCGGCGCAGAAGATCGTGCAGTCCAACGACTGGGCCGTCGACAAGTATTTCCGGCACGACGTCGAGCTGCTCATGCGCAGTGTCGTGCGCACCCAAGATTCCGTCTTCGCGATCTATAATGCAGGCTATGAACTGGCGACGCGTTCTCGTTAGCGCGGCCCTCCTCGCGCCCGTTTGGTCCCATGCCTCGGACGGCTCCCGCTTGGTCCATTTCAAGACCTCCGACGGCTGGACCATCGAGGCCGAGTATCATCCCGCCAAGCGCGGCCGCGGAACCGTCGTGCTCGTCCACGGCGTGGGCGCGGGGCACGGCGAGTGGCAGGACCTCGAGCCCGCGCTCTGGAAGCTCGGGCTTGGAACGCTCGCGATCGACCTGCGCGGCCACGGCGGCAGCACGAACGGCCCCAAGGGACGCCGGACCTTCGAGAGCTTCGGCCCCGGCGACTGGGCCGGCGCGCAGGCGGATCTGGCGGCCGCGCAGCGCTACCTCGTCGCCCGCGGCGTCGCGAAAAAGAAGATCGGCTTGATGGGCGGCTCGATCGGGGCCAACCTGGCCGGCCGGCAGGCCGCCGACAGCGGCGCGCCTTGGGCCGCGCTCTTGTCTCCCGGCATGGACTACCGCGGCGTCGCGCTCGAGATACCGGAGTCGCCGACCTGCGTGGCGGCCTCGGGCGGCGATCCCTACGCCCTTCAGACTTCGTTGGCGCTCGTCGAGCGTCCGAACGTGACGTTCCTTCAGGCCGAGGCCGGGCACGGCGCGCAGATGCTCAAGGACCCGGCCTTCGTCGCCAAGCTCCTGGCTTGGATCGAGAAGGTCAGCGCGAAGCGCTGAGCCGGTAGAGCGCGAAGCCCGTCCCGTCGTTTCCCGCGCCCGACGCCTTCCAGCGGCGGAAAAACGCCGCCCACCGCGGCTCGGCGAGGGCCGAGGACGTCGCGTAGACGGGCTGGCCTTGCGCGAGCAGCTCGTTCACGCGCCGGGCGAGCGCGGGCAAGTCGGCCTGGAACTGGCCGAGCACCAGCGGCCGGCGCTCGGCGAAATACGGCAAATAGAGCTCGTCCTCGCCGCCGTCTCCCGTCACCCAGGCCGACGGCTCCGTGTGCGCCTTGACGAAGAGCATGCGCTGGAGCTCCGGATTGTCGCCGGCGAAGGAGCGCGGGTATATTTTCGAGGAGAAATTGGCGGCGGCGAGCAGAGCGGCCAACGCGCCCCCGCTCCAGGCCGCGCCTCCCCAGCCCAAAGAAAGGAGGACGACCAGCGGCACCAGGTCGCTGACGCGGTAGACCATCGTGTATGGTTCCCACGAGATGAACAGCGCGGCGTAGGCCGCCAGCCACAGGCCGCAGGCGACGGCGGCCTCGCGGCGCGCTCCGGACAAGCGGCGCAGGCCGGACAGGGCGACGACGGCGCACGCGGCCGCCGCGGCCGCCGCCGCCCGGCCCAGGACGCCGGAGGCGGACACGAAAATGCGGCCGGACATGCGCAGCCATTGGCCAAGCGATTGGGCGCTCCAAAACCCGCCGTGCCAATGGACGCCGCCGCCGGAGCCCGCCGCGCTGTTGAGAAACCAACTCCAGGCGCTGGCCGGCCGGCTGACCAGCAGAGCGGCCGCATAGCCCGCCGCCGTCGCGGCGAGCGCCGCGGCCGCCCACCGCGCCTGAGCCCCGCGGCCGCGGCGGCGCAGGCACCACAAGGCCGCCGGCCAGCTCAAGACGTTGACGACGTGGCCGAACACGGCCAAGGCGCCGAGCAGGCCCAGCGCCTCCGGCTTATGGCGCCGGCCGGAAAGCTCGCGGCACAGGAACAGCCATTGCAGCGCGAGCAGGAAAGTCGAGAGGATGTAGTCTTGGGCGTCGCTGCTCCACAGCCAATAGGCCAGGCAGGCTCCGAGAACGGCCGCCCAGGCGGCCGCGGCGGCGCGACGGGCGCCGAGCGCGCGCAAGGACAGAAAGAAAACCGCCAGGCCCGCGGCCCCGAGGAGAGCGTCCATGATCTGGAGCGAGCGCACGGCCAGTCCTGCCGCCGCGAAGAGGCCGAGCAGATGATGGAACGCGAAGCCGAGCGGCCCATAGAGGATGTAGTTGCCGGGGCACAGCCGCCGCCATAGGCCCAGCTCGATTGGCATGGCTCGGGCCAGGCCCTCGAAAACATAGGCCTGCGATAGGAAAGAGAGATAGACGCACGCCGCGAGCAGGAAAAGGCCGGCCGCCCAGAGCGCGTCCTCGCTGGTCTTGCGCATCAGCCCGAGCGGCGCTAGGCCGAGACGACGCCGGAGGAGGGTTTTTCGGCCCTCCTGGCCGCGGCGAGCTCCCGCAGGCGGGACTGGAGCGCCGGCCGGCTGTCGAGCAGGCTCTGCGGCAGGACGAAGACGAGCGTGTCGTCGGCGTCCGCTTTGATGGACGCCGTCGCCGTGCCCGACTCGAGGATGGATATCTCGCCGAACACGTCGCCGGGCGAAAGCTGGGCGATCGACACGGCCGCGCGGCCCTTGCCTGGCGTGCGCCAGACCGCGGCCGCGCCCGCCGCCAGGATGTGCAAGCCGTCCACCGTCGCGCCTTGGAATACGATGGTCTGCCCGGCCGAGAATTGCCTCTGCTCGACGGCCAGGGCGAGCTCGCGGGCCTCCTCGGCGCCCAGACCGGCCAAAAAGGGCACCCGACTTCGCAGGAACTCGGTGACCGTCAAGCCGGGTTGACCAGCGCCAACAACTCGCGGGCTCGCGTTTGCAGGGTCTTGGCAAGGACGTCGCCCGGGCGCAGGTCCAGGCGGCGGCTCAATATCTCCATGAGGTGGCCGATCTTGCGCAGCGAGCGCGGATGGCGCTTGGCCTCGCTGATGAAGGCGGCGTATTCCGCGGGCGCGGCCTCGACGAGCAGATAGCGCCAGTTGATGAGGTCGGAAACCGTCAGCTCGTTGTCCTCGAGGGCCATCGCCAGCTCCCGCCGATGCGTGCGCGGGGCGAGATACGTGCCGAAAAGCCAGTCCATCGCGGGGTGCACGATCGTGAAGTTCGTGCGCTGATCCCAGTGATGCAGCACGTGGATGTCCTCGAGCCACCGGAAATAGCGCAGGCCCTGGCAGGAATGCTTGACGAGATGAAAGCGCTCGTGGACGTCGTCGATGACGAAATAGGCGTAGGCGGCGATGGCGCCCACGAAGAGCCCGGTCATCCAGTTGAATCCGTGGGTCGCCAGCGCCAGCCCGATGGTCGCCAAAGCCGGCACGGCCCAGCTTAGGCCCAGGCCGCCTTCGGAGGAGATGTAGGCGACCGGGCGCCGGTAGAAGCGGCCGATGGGATAGATGACCATGTGGTGCAGCCAGTGATAGCGCTGGTTGCGCCTGAAGACCTGGCCCTTGCGGGTGAACCACCCCACGTGCTGGAAGAAGCGGTGATAGGCGTAGCCGACGGCCTCCACGAGCACGACGGCGCGCAGGACCGTCCAATAGGGAGAGGCGAACGTCCCTCTCCAAGCCAGCCACACGAGAGCGCCGAGCCCCACGACGGTCCAGGCGCCCTTGAGCCGGCGCCGCCAGCCCGGAGCCGAGGGATGGAAGGCCGCCTCATAAAGTTCATTGGCCCGCTGGACGGACCTGAGCGCTTCGAGAGGGATGGCGAGGGGTCGTTGTGTCGATTCGGTGGACATGAGAGGCCTCCGACGTATCTTAGCAAAAGCCGGCGCCCAAGCGCCTTGACCTTCTCTCGACGTTATTGGTAACGTTGGCGCGGTGGCGCGAGACGATTTCAGCCCCTTTCTCTTCGGCGTTTACGGCCTGCGGCCGACCCGGGAGACCGTCGCGCTCTTTCGCCGAACCCGCGCCTGCGGCGTCCTGCTTCTGGCGCGAAACATCGCAGGCCCCGAGCAGACGAAGGCTTACGTCGAGGAGCTGCGCCAGCGCCTCGGCCGCCGAGTCCTCTTCGCCATCGACCACGAAGGCGGCTGGGTCCTGCGCTTTGAGCGCGGCCTGACGCCGTTGCCGGGAAACGCGGCCCTCGGCCGCTGCGGCGACGAACGCCTCGCCTACGAGACCGGCCGGCAGATGGCCCTGGAGCTGCGGGCGCTCGGAATAGACGTCAACTTGGCGCCGGTCCTCGACGTCGTCGGCAAGCGCTACAACCCGGGCATCGGCATCCGGTCCTTCGGCGCCGACCCCGGCCTCGCCGGCCGCCTGGGCGCGGCGATGATCCGCGGCCTCCAGGATCACGGCGTCAGCGCCTGCGCCAAGCACTTCCCGGGCAAAGGAGCGGCGACGGTGGACGCCCACGTGGAGCGGCCCACGATCCGCCTGCCGCGCCCGGAGTTCTTCAGGACTCATCTGGCTCCTTTCGCGGACGCCGTGAACGCGGGCGTCGACTCGATCATGACCTCCCACGTGCGCTACCCCGGCTTCGATTCCGCCATAGCGACGTTCTCAGACAAGATCACGCGCGGCCTGCTGCGCCGGCGCCTGGACTTCGACGGCGTGGTCATGGCCGACGATCTGTGCATGGGCGCGGTGACGGCGCGCGAGCCGGTGCAGCTCGCCGCGGTCAAGGCGCTGGCCGCGGGCCACGACCTTCTCATCATCGCCCACGACCGCCAGGCCCAGAGCGAGTCGAGCGAGCTGCTGGAAGCCGCCTTGGAAGACGGCGGCCTCGACGCCGCCGAGCTCGAGGGCTCGCGTCGCCGCATCCGCCGTCTCTTCCGCAGGTCGGCCGCTCGCGCGGAAGCGCCCGATCCCGACGCGGGCGCCGCCCTGGCCGCGCGCACGGCCAAGGCGGCCGTGCGCGTGCGCCCCGGCGCGCTGCCGCTGCCGCTGGCGCCGTCGGCCAAGCCGCTGCTGGTCCTCTTCCCCGACTTCGAGCAGGTCAAGCGCCGCTTCACCTTCGAAGGCGGGCCCCGCGGGCCCGAGCGCTTCTTGCGGCGGCGCCTGGCGGCCTGGGGGCCGGCGCGCATCGCGCGCGCGCCCGTCGAGACCTCCGATCTCGGCGGGCTTGACCGCGAGATCCGAGGCGCCTCGCGCGTGCTGTTTTTCTGCTTCGAGGCCATGCGCTTCCGCGGCCAGAGAGCGGTGCTCGAGCGCCTTCGGCCCGCCGCGGAGAAGACCGTGGCCTGCCTGATCCGCAACCCGTGGGACGAGCGCTGGCTGCCCAAAGCGGCGACCTGCGTGGACTCCGCCGGCTACCGGCTCTCGCAGCTCGGCGCCGCGCTCAACGAGGTGCTTTCATGAAGATTATCCTAGCGCTGGGCTTGGCGGCCTTCTCGGCCGCGCAAATGAGCGCGCCGCCCCCGGGCGTCGCCTCTCTGGCGGAGTCCTTCAACGAGGCCTACGATCCGAAGGCCAAGGCCCGATTGCTGCGGCAGTTGGCCGCCGCGCAGCCCGTCACGCCCCGCGACGTCCAGTCCCTCTACGAGATCTTCACGCGCTACGCCGACCGCGGCGTGCGCGACTCCGTGCTGGCGTGCCTGGACCGGGTCGATCCGCGCAATATGGACTTGGAGCCGATCTTCCTGGGCCTGCTCCAGCAGCCGGACCCGGAGGCCAAGCTCCTCGGCATCCGCGGGGCGCTGACGCTGCGCAGCCCGGCGGCGCTGCCGCTGGTCGAGAAGCTCGCCAAGAAGCGCTTCGCCATGACCGACCCCGAGCAGACCGTCTTCGTCTCCAAGCGCAACGCCTGGTGGAACCAATACGAGGCCCTCGACGCCTTGGCGCAATGGAAGCCCAAGGAGGCCGAGCCGCTGCTGCTCAAGCGCTCGCGCCAAGCGCCGCGCCTGGCCGCGATCCTCGCCCGCCGCTTCTGGAAAGACGCCTTGCCGCTCTCGCGCAAGTGGCTGGCCGGCGACGCGACCGACCAGCAGCGCGCGCAGGAGGCCCTGCGCGCCGACGTGCCCTCCGAGCAGCTGCGCGCCGCGCGGCCCGAGATGCTGGCGATCGTCCTGGATCCGACGGCGCCCGGGGAGCTGCGCCACCAGGTCGCCCTGAAGCTCGGGCTCGTCTCCACCGAGGCCGAGGTCTCGTCGCTGCTCAAGGATTACCGATCCGCCTCCGATGCCCGGACGAAAGTCTACCTCACCGCCGCCCTCTTCGCCAGCCGCAGCGCACAGGTCGTGCCGCTGCTTCTCGACTACGCCAAGACGGACCCGAGCCCCCTGCGGCGGGCCGGGGCCCGCGTCGAGCTCAAGGAGCTCATGGCGCCGGCGGATTACCGCGCCGTCGTCGAGTGGGCGGCCAAAAACGACCCGGATCCCGCCAACCGCGAGCAAGCTCAGCGGGAGCTGACGCAGCCGCGGTAAGTCCAAAATTGCTATCTTAGGGACGATGGCGTTCTGGAACATGGAAAGCCTTCCCCTCCTGGCCTGCGGCGTCGGCGCCGCGGCCGGCTGGACGCTGTCCCGGCTGCGCTCTCCGGCCGCGCCCGCCCGCCCCGGGCCCTCCCCCTTGCTTCCGCAGGGCTGGCAGACCCTCGACGAGCTGCTGTCGATGCTGCTGCAGCTGCAAGAGCGCGGCGTCTCGCACTCGGGAGCGGTGTCTCGCGAAAGCTTCTGCAAGGCCGTCTTGGAAAGCGCCTGCCAGCTGATGCGCTGCTCGCGCGGCACCGTCATGGTCTGGGACGAGAACGGCGGCTTTCTCAAGATCATGGCCGCCAAGGGGCCGGGTGCCGAGCGCGCGCAGACCTTGTTCCTCAAGCCGGGCGAGGGCGTGGCCGGGAAGGTCTTCGTCAGCGGCCAGCCGATGTTCGTCTCCAAGCCCGCCGACGATCCGCGCTACGTGCCGGCGGGCGCGCAAAAGGATACCCAGGACCCCTTCATCTCGATCCCGCTGCTCGTCAAGGCCAAGCCGATCGGCGTGCTCAACCTCCATACCGAGGGCCGCCCGGAGCCTCTTCAGGACTATCACGTCAAGTTCTTGAGCATCCTGGCCGGCGAGGCCGCCGTCATGCTCCATAACCTGGACCTCTTCGACAGCCTCGAGACGTTCTATCTCGAGATGGTCAAGACGCTGGCCCGCGCCGTCGATTCCAAGGACGCCTACACCCACGACCACTCCGACCGCGCCAGCGCGACGGCGCGCAAGCTCGCCGCCGCCCTGGGTCTGCCGGACCAGACGGCGCGCTACGTCGAATACGCCGCGCTTCTGCACGATATTGGAAAGATCGGCATCGACGAGGCCATCCTCCTCAAGCCCGGCAAGCTCACGCCCGAGGAATACGAGCAGATGAAGAAGCACCCGATCATCGGCCACCAGATCCTAGCGCCCGTGAAGTTCCTGGGCCCGGTGGCGCAAATGGTGCTCTACCATCAGGAATGGTACGACGGACGCGGCTATCCCGAGGGCCTCAAGGGCGAGGAGATCCCCCTGGGCGCGCGCATGGTGGCCGTCATCGACGCCTGGGACGCGATGACCTCGGACCGGCCCTACCGCAAGGCCCTGGGCCGCGAGAAGGCCGTCGCGGAGCTGCAGCGCGGCGCCGGCACCCAGTTCGATCCGAAGGTCGTGGAAGCCTTCCTCGCCCTGGAGGCGCAGGAGGCCGCGGCTAAAAGCGAGCCCGCTCGTTCCTCTTAAATGCTCACGATCGTGCCCACGCCCCTGGGCAACCTCGAAGACATGACGCCGCGCGCGCTCAAAGCCCTGCGCGAGGCCTCCGCGGTGTACTGCGAGGACACCCGCCGCACGCGGACCCTCATGAGCCACTTCGGGATCTCCACGCCGCTTTTGCGCTACCACGAGCAGGACCCGCGCAGCGTCTTCGAGATGCTCGAGCGCCTCAAGGGCGGGGCGCCGCTGGCCCTGGTCTCCGACGGCGGCCTGCCCGGCGTCTCCGATCCGGGGCGGCGCATCGTGGCGCTGGCGCGGCGCTGCGGCGTGCCGGTGACGGCGCTTCCCGGCGGCAGCGCGGTGACGACGGCGCTCTCGGCCTCGGGCCTGCCGGCCGACTCCTTCGTCTTTCTGGGCTTTCTGCCGCGCTCGCGCGGCCGCCAGGTCAAGGCCCTGAGCGAAGCCGCGGCGCTGGAGCGCACGATCGTCGCCTACGAGTCCCCCTTTCGCGTCCTCGAGCTGCTGTCCGCCGCGCAGGAAGCGCTGGGGCCCCGCGCGCAGTGCTGCGTGGCCCGGGAACTGTCCAAGCTCCATGAGGAATGGATCTGGGGGCCGCTCGCCGAGGTCGCCGCGCGCTTAGCCGAGCGCGAGAAGCTCCTCGGCGAGTTCGTCGTCATGCTGCATCCGCGCCAGGCCCCACAGGAGGATCTCGATGCCGTCCCTCGTCATTAAGCTTTCCGCCGGAGAGCAGCTGTCGGCCGAGCAAGTCGAGCAGGTGGCCAAGGCGGCCAAAGCCTGCAGGATCGTCGCCTTCCCGACGGACACCGTCTACGGCCTCGGCTCGACCGGCGTCATCAAGGCGGCCGCCCGCCGCATCTACCAGATCAAGGAGCGCCCGACCCTCAAGCCTTTACCCGTCTTCGTCTCCTCCGCGGCCGAAGCCAAGAGGTGGGTCGAGTGGTCGCCGGCCGCCGAGCTCCTGTCTCGCAAATTCTGGCCTGGCGCGGTCACGCTCGTGCTCAAGCCCACGGCCGAGGGCCGGCTGCTGACCTTCGCCGAGTATCAGACCGTGGCCATCCGCGTGCCCAACCAGCCCTCGCTCTTGCGCGCCATCCAGGCTTCCGGCGTTCCTTGGGTCCAGACCAGCGCAAACCGCTCCGGAGCGCCCGCGATCACCGACGGCGCGGAGCTCGTCAAGCAGTTCGACGGCGTCGTCGACATCATCATCGACGCCGGCAAGCTCGAGTCCCGGGAGTCCACGATCGTCGACGCATCGTCTTTGCCCGTGCGCGTGCTGCGCGCGGGCGCCGTTGCCGCCGAGCAGGTGCTCGAGGCCCTGCAGGAGAAGGTATGAACGCGCTGAGGACGCAGGACCCGGAGGTCTTTTCCGCGATCGCCGGCGAGACGCGCCGGCAGTGCGAGAACCTGGAGCTCATCGCTTCGGAGAACTACGCTTCCGAGGCCGTCCTCGAGGCGCAAGGCTCCGTGCTGACCAATAAATACGCCGAGGGCTACCCGGGCAAGCGCTACTACGGCGGCTGCGAGTTCGTCGACATCGCCGAGCGCCTCGCCATCGAGCGCGCCGAGAAGCTCTTCGGGGCCGAGCACGCCAACGTCCAGCCCCACTCCGGCACGCAGGCCAACATCTCGATGTATCTGTCCGTGCTTGCGCCCGGCGACACGGTGATGGGGCTCAACCTGGCCCACGGCGGCCACCTGTCCCATGGCCATCCCCTCAACTTCTCCGGAAAATACTTCCAGATCGTGCCGATCAACGTCAGCCGCGACACCGAGCTCATCGACTACGACGAGGCGCAGCGCAACGCCTTGGAGCGCAAGCCGAAGATGATCTTCGCCGGCGCCTCCAACTACTCGCGCGTCTTCGACTGGGCGCGACTCAAGAAGATCGCGGACTCCGTCGGCGCTTATTTTTGCGCCGACATCGCGCATTACGCGGGCCTGATCGCCGCCGGCGTCTACCCTTCGCCCGTGCCGCTGACCGATTTTACGACGACGACGACGCACAAGACCCTGCGCGGCCCCCGCGGCGGCATGATCCTGTGCCGGGCCGGTCACGCCGCCGCCCTCGACAAGATCAATTTCCCGGGAATGCAGGGCGGCCCGCTCATGCACGTCATCGCCGCCAAGGCCGTTTGCTTTGGCGAGGCGCTCAAGCCTGAGTTCAAGAAATACCAGATCCAGGTGCTGGCCAACGCGCGCAAGCTCGCCAAGGAGCTGCAGGCGCGCGGGTTGCGCATCGTCGCCGGCGGCACGGACTGCCATCTTTTCTCCGTGGACCTGCGGGCCAAGAACGTCACGGGCAAGGAAGCCGAGGAGGCGCTCGACAAGGCCGGCATCACGGTCAACAAGAACGCCATCCCCTACGATCCGCAAAAACCCATGATCGCCTCGGGCGTGCGCATCGGCACGCCGGCCGTGACCACGCGCGGCATGACTGAGCCGGAGATGGAGGCGATCGCGCAATACATCGACGACGCCTTGGCCGCACGCCAGGACGAGGCGCGCCTCAAGGCCGTGCGCCGCGAGGTGCGCGCGCTGTGCGCCCGCTTCCCGATCTATCCGCGTCTCGCCAAGGAGCTCCTCGCCGGGACCGCATGATCGCCCAGATCCTCGTCGCCGACGACAACGTCGACATCACCGACCTGCTCAGGGACTACCTCACGGCCAGGGGGCACCACGTCGAGGTGGTCAACGACGGCTTCCAACTCGCTCAAAAAGCGGTCGAGTTCCAGCCGCACCTGATCCTGACCGACATCCAGATGCCCGGCGCCTACGGCTCGTCGGTGTATCAGGTGCTCCAAAAGGATCCCAAGACGGCGAGAATCCCGATCCTGTTCATTTCCGCGCACTCCTACGACAAGCTCAAGCCGATATTGCCCGTCGACTCCAAGACGCGCTTCATCCAGAAGCCCGTCTCCTTTCCCAAGCTCGACGCCATCATCGCCGAGCTGCTTCCGATGGGAGGTTTCATGCCATGACGAAGACCCCGGCCTGCCGCGTCGCCGTCATCGGAGGCAGCGGCCTCTACGCCATGCCCGCCCTTCAAGGCGCGCGCGCCCTCAAGATCAAGACTCCCTACGGCGCGCCTTCGGGCCCCGTCGTCATCGGGAAGCTCGACGGCCAGGCTTGCGCCTTCCTCGCCCGGCACGGAGCCGGTCACGTGCTCACGCCCTCGGAGATCAACGTGCGCGCCAATATATGGGCGCTCAAGTCCCTCGGCGTGGAGCGGCTCATCGCCGTCGCGGCCGTGGGCTCGCTGCGGGAAGATCTGCCCCCGCGGCGCTTCGTCCTCCCCGACCAGATTTTCGACAGGACGAAAGGGCGTCCCGGGACCTTCTTTGGAGGCGGCGTCGTGGCTCATGTCGCCCTGGACGAGCCTTTCTGCCGCGATCTTCAGGGCTCGCTGCACGGACTGTCGACGGCCCTCGGCATCGGCTCCCGCCTCGGCGGCACCTACGTCTGCATGGAAGGGCCCCAGTTCTCGACGCGGGCCGAGTCCGAATATCACCGGGCTTTGGGCTTCTCCGTCATCGGCATGACGGCGGCCACCGAGGCGCGTCTGGCGCGCGAGGCGGAGATCTGCTACGGCCTGGTCTGCCTGGTCACCGATTACGACTGCTGGAAGACCGGCGAGGAAGTTTCCGCCGGCAAGGTGGTCGAGGTCATGGCCGCCAACGTGGCCGACGCGCGGCGGCTTCTCGAGCGCGCCGTGCCGGCCGCCGCCGCGCTGCCCCGGCGCTGCCGCTGCGCGCGCGCCCTCGAGGGCGCCATCGTCACCGACCGCAAGCGGATCTCCCAGGCCATGGCCCGCCGCTTGGGCCCGATCGCCGCGAAATACCTCAAGCGCCGATGAACGCGACCGGCACCCGCGCCCTGCTTCGCCGCCTGCCCAAGACCGATCTCCACTGCCATCTCGACGGCTCGCTGCGGCCGCAGACCGTGCTCGAGCTGGGGCGCCGCTTCAAGGTCAAGCTCCCGGCCGACACCCTGGAGGGCCTCGTTGCCCACGTGCAGGTCGCGCCCACCTGCCGCTCGCTGCGCGAGTTCCTGGACGTCTTCGACGTCTTGTATCCCTTGCTTCGCCGCGCCGAAGCCGTCGAACGCATCGCCTACGAGCTGGTGGAGGACTGCGCCCGCGATAACATCCGACACGTGGAGGTGCGCTTCGCCCCCGAGCTGCAGCGCACCGCCCGCTTCTCGTCCGAGGACGTCGTCGAGGCCGCCCTCAAGGGCCTGCGCCGGGGCCTCAAGGACTTCGGCACGACGAGCACCGCGATCATCTGCCTGTTCCGTTCTCACGGTCCGAAGCTCAACCGGCGCGCGTTCGAGACGGCCAAGAAGTTCTTCCGCCGCGACGCATCCCTCGACGAGCCCGCCGTGGTCGGCGTGGACCTGGCGGGCGACGAGGCCCGCTATCCGACCCTTCAATACGCCGAGTTCTACGAAGAAGCCCGGCGGCTGGGCCTGTGGACGACCTGTCACGCCGGGGAAACGGCGGGCACGGCCAACCTCCAGGCCGCGCTCGACCTCCGCGTCATGCGCATCGGCCACGGGACCCATCTTCTGGAAAGCCCCGCCTTGACCGCGGAGGTCGTCCGCCGCCGCGTTCCCTTGGAGATCGGCCTGACCTCGAACGTGCGAACGAAATCGGTCTCGGCCCTGGAAGCGCACCCCGCGCGGCGCATGCACGAGGCGGGCGTGCCGATCTGCCTCAACACCGACGACCGCGGCATCCTCGGAATCGACCTGACCCACGAGTACGGCTCGGCGCTCAGGCTTGGATTTTCTCCCAAGGAACTGGCGCGCCTGTCGCTGGGCTCCATCGATTTTGTGTTCCTGCCGGAGGCTCAGCGGCGCCGGCTGAGGCGCATCTTCGAGCGAGAGATCGCGCTCGCCCTGGGCATGGAGGCCGCCGTCCCATGAAACGCCCCCGCGAAGAGCTGCGGCTCATCGAAGCCGCCGTGTCCGCCCGAAAGAACGCCTATTGCCCCTACTCGCGCTACGCCGTCGGCGCCTCCGTGCTGACCGAGTCCGGGCGCATTTTCACCGGCTGCAACGTCGAGAACGCCTCCTACGGCCTCAGCCTCTGCGCCGAGCGAGTCGCCATCTTCAACGCCGTCTCCCGCCAGCAGACCCTCATCAAGGCCATGGCGATCGCCGGCTCGGCCGCCCGCCCCTGCGGCGCCTGCCGCCAGGTCATGTTCGAATTTTCGACGGAGCAGACTCGGCTCTACCTCGTCGACCTCAAGCCGGGCGCCAGCCGCCCGGTCGTCACCAAGACCACCGTGGCGAGGCTGCTGCCTTTCGCCTTCAATCCCCTGACGTCGGGGCTTCTCACCAGGAGAGCATCGTGAAGACAGACGATCTCAAGCAAGTGATGGACTGGCTCAAGACCACGGACATCGTGGAGGTCGGCTATAATCACGGCGAGGACGGCTTTTCGCTGGCCACCGCCGAGGCGCCCTCGCCCTCGTATCCGCCGCCCGCGTCGCGCTTCGCCGCCGTCTCCTCGCCGGCCGTCGGGATCTTGCGCTGGAACGAGCCCGGAAAGCCCCGGCCCGCGGAAGAGGCGGACCCGGTCGAGGAGGGGCAGCTCCTCGCCGTCGTGGAGACGGCCAAAGGCAAGTTCTCGCCGGTCAAAGCGCCCTCGACCGGCCGGCTGGCCCGCGTCCTCGCGGAGGACGGCGCGGCCGTGGAGTTCGGCCAAGCGCTTTTCTTCATCGAAAGCCGCTGAATGGATCAGGGCGCAAGCGTCATCTGCTCCAAATGCGGCTCGCCGGCAGGCGGCCAGCCCGCCTGCCCGAGATGCGGCGGGCCGGTCGTCAAGCTCTGCCCGTCCTGCCGCCACCAGAACTCGCCGGCCAAGAAATATTGCGACGGCTGCGGCCGTGAGTTCCCGGTCGGCAACGCCGGCCCATCCACGCCCGCCATTCCCCAGACGCTCATCATGCGCTCCCCCCCGGAAGCGCCAGCGGGAGGTCTGAGCCTTCCCGCTGCCGGCCGCGCCGAGCAGTACTTCGGCCCCCCGCCGCCGACGAATCCTTCCGGCCCGGTCCCGGCGCGCCCCCCGTCCGCCTCCAAGGCCAAGAAAGACCGGGGAGGCCTGGCCTGGACCCTGTTTCCGAGCGGCTTCGCTTACTTCGCGCGCTCGGTGGCCTCCATCCTCGTCATCCTGGCCATCGCGCTGCTGGCGCTTCTCTTGGGCCTGCGGCAGCTCGAGCGGCGCCGCCCGAAGGCCGTCGTCCTGCGCCGGGCCAAGACCTATCTCGCGGACATGGCGGCCGGGGATTACATCGACGGCTACGACTTCCTCTCGGCGGCCGCGAAGACCACCTGTCCCATCGACGCCTTCCGCCTCCTGCAAGACACCGCGCCCTGGACCTGGTCGGGCGCCAAGGTCGTCAAGCTCGAGCCGGAGGCGGCCGTCGTCGGCTATCAGCTGGCGCAGCCCGGCCAGAGCGCGCGCGAGGACTTCATCGATTTCGTCAAGGAGGGCGACGAGTGGGTGCGCCCGTTCAACCGCGGCGTGACCCGCCAGTCCCGGCAAGCGCTGACCGACGGCGACGCCGACATGGCCGACCTCAAGGCGCAGGAGGCCGTGCGCATCAACCCGCGCGACCCCGTGGCCCGGGCCTATCTTTGCGAGGCTTCCTACGCCCGCGGCCAGGCCGACGCCGTCGAGCGCGAATGCGGGCTGGCTCTGCAGACGGCCCGCGAATACCCCTCCGACCTCCTCGGCCCGGAGCTCTACCGCATCTACGCCCTGCTCGGACAAACTTTGGAGGCCGAGGGCAAGCTCGCCCAGGCCGCCGAGGCCTACACGGCGATGCTCGAATTTCCCCGGCTATCCAACGAGGACGCCTGCCGCCTGAGCTTGGCGCGCGCGCAGGTCTACGCGCGCTTGCGCCAGAACGCCCAGGCCTCGGCCGACCTCGGCCGCGCGGGATCGGTTTGCGCCAGCCCAGCCGACCGCGCCGCGGCCGCGCGCTTGAAGGCGGCCTTGGAGCGCCCCTAGGAGGACCATGTTCAAGAAGATCCTGATCGCCAACCGCAGCGAGATCGCCGTGCGGGTCATCCGCGCCTGCCGCGAGCTCGGCATCAAGTCCGTCGCCGTTTACTCCGAGGCCGACCGCGAGTCGCTGCACGTGCGGCTGGCCGACGAAGCCGTCTGCATCGGGCCGGCGCCTTCCAAGCTCAGCTACCTCAGCATCGAGGCGATCCTGGCCGCGGCGCGCGTGACCGGCGCCGACGCCGTCCATCCGGGCTACGGCTTCTTGTCCGAGAACCCGGCCTTCGCCGATGCCGTGGAAGCCGCCGGCATGACCTTCATCGGCCCAAAGGGCGCCGCCATGCGGCAGCTGGGCCTCAAGAGCGCCGGCAAGGCCGTGGCGCGCGCCGCCGGCGTCCCCGTCGTGCCCGGGACGCCGGGCCTCGTCGACGAGGCGTATATGAAGAATTTAAAGCAGAACGTGATCGACCAGATCGGCTTCCCGGTCATGATCAAGGCCACCGCCGGCGGCGGCGGAAAGGGCATGCGCCTCGTGCGCGACCCCGAGCAGATCGAGGCGCAGCTGCGGCAGGCCCAAGCCGAGGCGCAGGCGGCGTTCAACGACTCCGCCGTGCTCATCGAGAAGTTCGTCGAAGGCCCCCGCCACGTGGAAATACAGCTCGCCTGCGACCAGCGCGGCCACTACGTGGCGCTGCCGGAGCGCGACTGCACGGTCCAGCGCCGCCACCAGAAGCTCATCGAGGAGTCCCCCTCGCCCGTCGTGCCGCCGCAGACGCGCCGCGCCATGCAGGAGGCGGCCGTGCGCCTGGCTCAAAAAGTCGGCTACACCAACGTGGGCACCGTCGAGTTCCTTTTCGACAAGCACGGCAAGTTCTACTTCCTCGAGGTGAACACGCGCCTGCAGGTGGAGCACCCCGTCACGGAGTCGGTGACGGGTCTCGACCTCGTGGTCGCGATGATCATGGCCGCCGCCGGCGAGGAGCTCCCTTTCGACCAGGCGCGCGCTTCGGAGATCCGCTGCCACGCCATCGAGCACCGCATCAACGCCGAGGACCCCTTCCGGGGCTTCGCGCCCTGTCCGGGCAAGGTCCGCACCCTGGAGCTGCCCGGCGGCGCCGGAGTGCGCCTCGACACCCACCTTTACGCCGGCTACACCGTGCCCAGCTATTACGACAGCCTGCTCGCCAAACTCATCACCTTCGCCCCCGACCGCGCCGCCTGCATCGCGCGCTCGTTGCGCGCTTTGGGCGAGCTCAAAATCGGGGGAATACAGACGACGGCTCCCTTCCACGAGAAAGTCCTGCGCCACCCCGATTTCCGCGACGGCACGTTCGACACCGGGCTCGTCGAGAAGATGCAGGCCGAGGACGCGGCGAAGAAAGGCGCGGCCGTCTAGGAGGAGAACGCATGGGAAGGCTCAAGGAATCGATCGCTCTGCAGCTCGAGGACAGCGCGCGCACGCTGCTGGCCGCCTCGAAGAACGCCGCTCAGCTGGAGGCCATCGCCGAGGAACTCGTCGCCGCCTATAAGCGCGGCAACAAGATCCTGACCTTCGGCAACGGCGGGTCGGCCTGCGACGCGCAGAACTTCGCCGACGAACTGGTCGGCCGCTTCGAGCGAAACCGCCCCCCGCTTCCCGCGATCTCCCTGACGGTCAACACCTCCGACCTGACTTCGATCGCCAATGACTTCGGCTACGAGAACGTTTTCGCGCGGCAGCTCGAGGCCCACGCCAAGCCCGGCGACATCGCCGTGGC
>DAIDHI010000088.1 GCA_027452025.1 Elusimicrobiota bacterium
CGAATTGCCGCGGTTGATGCTGGCGTCGGTCTGGAAGACGTCCTTGCCCTGGACGTCTCCGAGGTTGGCGATCGTCGTGCTGATGACGCCCGTCGTCAGGGTCCAAAGGCCGCCTTGCTCGGGATGGCCGATCGCCACCACCGGCTCGCCGGGCTGGGCCTGGTCCGAGTCGTCGAAGGCCATGACGGGGGCGTCCGCCGGCAGCCCATCGGCTTGCAGAAGGGCGAGGTCGAGGGAGCGGTCATAGCGCACCACGCGCGCGTTATGCACGTTGGTGAGATCCCGGGCCGGATCGCCGGTCACCTCGCCGGGCTTGAGATACACGTGTATCTTAGGGTAAGGCAGGCCCGTGGCCTTGTCGATGACGACGTGGGCATTGGTGATGAGATGGCCCTTGCCGTCGATGATGCTGCCGGTGCCGAGCTCGCCCGTCCCGCTGCTGTCGGCCGCCATGACGACGACGACGGCCGGGGAGTCCTGCTGGTAGATCTGGCTTGGGGTGAGCCCGGGAGCCGGCGCCGGAGCGATGAGCGCCTTGCCCTCGGCGAGGGTCAAAGGGTTCTTCGGCGGCTCCTGGGCGAAGGCGGCGGCGGGCACGGCGAGGGCGGCGAGCCAAAGGGTCGTCTTCATGGCGGCAGTGTATCAAAAACGCGGCGGTTCTGCGACGCGCTCCTTGGCGGCGCGGTCGGCGCCGAGCTCGAGCACGAACAGCCGCGTCGTCAGTCCGGCGTTGTTGGTCGATTCCTGTTCGCCCACGCGCCGAAAGCCCGATTTCTCGGCGACTCGCAGGGAGCGGTCGTTGCTCTTGGAGACGAGGGCATAGAGCGGTCGGCGGCAATAGCCTATCAAAAACTCGGCCAAGGCCCGGCTGGCGAGGCCCTTGCCCCAGTGAGCGCGGTCGATCCAGTAGCCGACCTCCCGGCGGCCGTCGCGCATGAAGCAGACCAGAAAGCCGACCACGGACCGGCCCTCGACGATGGCCTTTTTCTCGATCTCGCCGTCGGCGAGAATCCTGGCCCAGCGCGATTCGAAATCCGGCCTGGTGCGCGGAACGAAGCCCACGAGGCGGTTGGACTCCGGATCGGATTGAAAGCGGAAGAAGGTTGGAATGTCTGCTTTGACCGCGTTCCGAAGCAGCCTCTTCATCGGGACAGTTCTAACAGATTTAAGACGCTCGGGGGAGCTAAACCGCGCCCTCGGACAGCGGGCCGACGATAACCGTCCAGCCGCCGATCCGGAGGTTCTCGGCGTAGGTCGCCGCGAACTTCACCGCGTCGCCGGCGGAGAGCACGCGCGCCAGTTCCGTCACCACGATGCCTTTTTCCCACTTCCAACCGGAGATTTGGCTGGGAGGCCGGTGCTGGAGTTCGATGAGGGTCTCATCGAGAGGGCGCACGGTCGCCGCCACATAGGACTGCCGCAGCTCGTGATTGACCGCTTCGAAGAGCGTGACCGCCGGTCCGTCGGTTGGCTCGATTGGGGGCATGGCCTTTGCCCGACCAGCCAAGGGTAGGCGCCCGGGCCCGCTCTTTCAAGGGTTACAAAGTCATCGCGCGTCATCCGCTGTCAGCCGCTTTTCCCCTTTCCAAGGGATGATCTTCCCGCTAAAATGGTCGTGTCGTCCCCGTAGCTCAATGGATAGAGCCCCTGCCTTCTAAGCAGGTGATAGAGGTTCGATTCCTCTCGGGGACATTCCTTTAAAAGATGCGAAGGGCGGCGGGGTGGACCCCCGCCGCCCGTGTGCTCACCCGAGAAGTCGTCACTGGTTGGTCGCTGGCGCCGGCGCAGTCGCCTTCGGAGCCGCCTTCTCCTCCTTGAGCCCCTTCTTCTCTTCCGTGCGGCCCTTGCGCTCCATCTTCTCGCCTTTGCGGATTTCCTCCTTGCCCTTGCGGAGCTCCTTCTTGCCCTTGCGGAGCTCCTTTTTGCCCTTGCGCATCTTCCGCGGGACCTTCTTCTTGCGCGCGCGGTTCTTGTGCAGGGGCGTGGGCGTGGCCGGCGCCGCGCCGGTCGGGCTGGTCTGACCGCCGCTCGGGGGCGTCGTGCTGTTTTGCGCCATCAGGGCCGGCGCCATCAAAACGGCGCCGAGCAAGAGGGCGACCATCCTGATCATGCTCTTCATGCGTCCCTCCCTATTGCATCTGGCCCGGCGTCTCGGTGCCGGAGTGCTTCATGCCTTCCCGTTCGATCTTGCTGCCGTCGCGCTCGAGGCGATGGCCGGTGGCCTGCAGCTTCTTGCCCTCGGCCTTGTCGCCGGAGTCGATCATGCTCTGGCCCTCTTGGACCAGGAACCGGCCCGCCTCCTCCATCGCCCGGCCCCGGCGCACGGGGCCGGTTCCGGTCACCGTGGAGGGCTGCAGCCCCGGCTGGTTGGCCGTCCCGCCCTGCTCTTGGGTTTGGCTCTGGTTTTGCGGGACGTTCTGGTCCGAGGGCGCGGCGGTCTGCCCCGGCTGGGTCTCGCCGGGCTGGGTCTGGCCGGAGGGCGCGGTTTGATCCTGCGAGCCGGTCGCGTCGCTGCCGGTCTGGGCCATCAGGCAGGGCGCCAGCAGCAGCGCGCCCGCCAGGACGGCGTAGGCATTGAGTTTCTGGCTCATGTTTCCTCCTGGGCCCGGCTTGGCCGAGCCGCGACCTACACGATTCTTACGGCCGAGGCGGCCGCTCAGTTCGTATCTTGAGGTTTTTTTGAGAGGACGAAAGAGGAGCCGTCGGCCCGGTGGACCGTTTCCCGCAGGCCTTCCGGACGGACGTCGACGGTGAGGAAATGATGAAAGCGGTCGGGGACCTTGGACGGGAAAAGAGGCGAGCCTCCCCCGCCGGTCAGGACGTAGCGCACGCCCTTGTGCTCGATGACGCCGAGGCCGTGGATATGGCCCATGTAGACGCGCTCCACGCCGCGGCGAGACACGATGTCGGCGAACTCGCGCGAGCCTTTCTTGAAGCCCCCGCCGGCGGAGACCCCGGCCACATGGGTCCAGCGGCTCAGGACGTCGGGCGGCATGTGTGTGAAAACGATCTTTCGCAGCGGCGTGTCGAGGGCACGATCGAGCCAGGCCAGCTGCTTGGGCGTCAGGCGCCCGGCGCTGCTGTCTAGGGCGACGAAACGCACGCCCCCCCGGTCGAAATGGTAGTCGGTGTCGCCGAAGAGCGCCCGATAGAGCCGGGAGTTGGTCACGCCGTGCGGGCGCCAGCGGTCGTGGTTGCCGATGAGCGTGAGATACGGCTTGGCGGGACTGGCGCCGCCCAGAAGAGCGAAGAAGCGCGAGAAGTTCCTCGGAGTGCCCCGGCTGACCATGTCGCCGAGCTGGATGATGAAGTCGCAAGGCGTCTGGTCGGCGCGCTGCAGCAGCCGGGCGAAGACCCCCGGGACGTTGAAGAGCGCCCGCCAGATCCAGAAGCGGCCGGGCTCGGCGTCGCCGATGATCGAGAACTGGAAGGGCTTGCCCGGCTCTCGCGAGGTCTTGGAGAGCTTGGCCAGCTGCGTCTGCGTGCGCCAAGGCCGCGCGGATTCTTCCAGGGAGACCGGCACGGGGTCTTGAACCGCCTGGCCGGGCTCGAGGTCGTAGAAGGCGTTGAGCGCGCGTCCGGGGGATACGGCGGCGGCGCGCGCGCGGGCGGCGGCGCGGGCCAGCCGCTTGATGCGGCACAGCGAGACCTTACGCGGCGCGGCGGCGGCCGCCGCCCGCGGCTCGACGGCGGCGGGCTGCGGCGCGGCCTTCGCCGCGAGGGCCTGCGGCAGCGCGGGCGTTTCGGGGAGAGCGGCCGGTGCGGCGGCTTCCGGCGGCAGCGCGGAGGCTGCGGCCGGCGCTTCGGCGGGCGCGGGAGCGCGCTCGACGGCGGCAACCGGCCACGCGAGCAAAAGTACGGCCAAGATGCGCATTGTGGCGATTATATCGGCGCGGCGGGCGCCGCGGGTGGGTCTTCGAGGGACGGAAGCGTCGCCAGGGGGCCTAAGGCGTTTTGGGACCCTTAGCCTCGGCGATCGGCGGATGATGGATGAACTGGATGACGTTGCCCTCGGGGTCGGCTACGTAAAGGGAGCGCGCTCCGTCGCGGTGGGTCTGGGGCTCTTTGGCGAGGGCAACGCCGAAGGACTTGATGTGGGCCGCCCAGGCATCGACGTCTTCGGCCGCGGCGAGCATGACTCCGAAGTGGTCCAGGGCGCCGTGCGCCGCGCCGGGCGAGACGGCGGCGTCCTGGTGGAGGGCCAGATTGTCGGCGTCGCGGGTCAGATAGACGTTCTGGCCGTCCGGGCGCCATTCCACGCGATAGCCGAGGACGCGGACGTAGAAGTCCTCGCAGCGCGCGAGGTCGCGCACCTTCAGGGCGACGTGCCGGATGCCGAGGGTCGCAGGAAGCCCCATCGAGGCGATTCTATCAGAATTCGGGCAATGCTATAATCTTCTTCGATGGCGACCAACACGATCTCCCGGCTGGCCTATTGCGACAGCCTCTTTTCCTTCCGGCGCCGCAAGACTCGGACGGTCATGGTCGGCCGGCTGGGCGTGGGCGGTTCCAGTCCGATCCGCCTGCAGTCTATGACGACGACCGACACCTTGAACGTCGAGGCCACGATCGCCCAGTCCATCCGCATGATCGAAGCCGGCTGCGAGATCGTGCGCATCACGGCTCCGACCGTGGCCGACGCGCAGGCCCTGGGCAGGATCAAGGAGGGCTTGGTCAAGCGGGGCTTGGGCGACGTGCCCCTGGTCGCCGACATCCATTTCTCCCCCGCCGCGGCCATGGAAGCCGCGGAATACGTCGAGAAGGTCCGCATCAACCCGGGCAACTTCGTCGACACCAAGCGCTTCGCGGTCAAGGAATATTCGGACTCCGAATACGAAGCCGAACTGGCCCGCATCGAAGCGCGGTTCACGCCCCTCGTCGAGAAGCTCAAGCGGCTCAAGCGTGCCATCCGCATCGGCACCAATCACGGCTCGCTCTCCGACCGCATCATGAACCGCTACGGCGACTCTCCCCTCGGCATGGTCGAGTCGGCCCTCGAGTTCGTGCGCATCTGCGAGAAAAACGGCTACTACGACATCATCTTGTCGATGAAGTCCTCCAACCCGAAGGTCATGACCCAAGCCTACCGGCTGCTGGCGGCCCGCATGGCCGAGCTCGGCATGGAATACCCGTTCCATCTCGGCGTCACGGAGGCCGGCGGCGGCGAGGACGGCCGCATCAAGAGCGCCATCGGCATCGGCTCGCTTCTGGCCGACGGCATCGGAGATACGATCCGCGTCAGTCTCACGGAAGACCCGGAGCTCGAAATCCCCGTTTGCCGCCAGCTGGCCGCGCCTTACCAGGCCCGGCCGGCCCAGCCTCCCCGGCGCGGCACCTCCGAGCTGTCGCACTGCGCCGATTTCTACGCTTATGGGCGCCGCAAGGCCCGCGCCTTCAAGGTGGGGCCATTCGTCCTCGGCGGAAGCCAGCCCGTGCGGGTGGTGACGCCCGTGCCCCCCTCGGCCACGGCCGAGGAGATCCTCGCGACGCTCGAAGAGCAGCTCAAGAAGGCGAAGGGCGCCGACCCCGAGGTCATTGAGTGGACGGTCCGCTCGAAAACCGACCTGGAAAGTCTGCGGCGCGTGCGCCGGGCTCTGTCCGGGGAGACTTCGCGGCTGGCCTTCCTCGGCCGCTTCGAGGCAGCTCCGGCCTTGGCGCTCGAAGGTCTCGCCGACGTCGATGCGGCCTGCCGGCCGGGCCAAGACGGCGGCGAGCCCTCCTGGCTTTGCGCCGCCGCGCGGCAGGGCGTGGCCGTTTGGCTTGAGGCGTCTTCGGCGCAGGAGGCGCTGGCCCAGGAACGCGCGGCGCGCGAGGCCGGGGCTCACGCCGTCCTCGGCCTGTTCGGGACCGACCCCACGGCTCTCGTGCAGGAGTATCGTCTGCTTGCCGCGCAGGCCGGCGACTCCCCCATCCATATCCGGGCGCCGCGGGCCAAGGGCCTGGAGCACCAGGTCCTCGAGTCCTCGCTGCTGATCGGCAGCCTCTTGTGCGACGGCGTGGGCGATTCGGTGACGCTGGACGCCGGGCTCGATTTGCCCCGCTCGCTCGAGCTCGTCTACAACGTCCTTCAGGGCGCGGGCGTCCGTGTCGTCAAGACGGAGTTCGTCTCCTGCCCTTCGTGCGGCCGCACGCTCTTCGACCTGCAGTCGACCACGGAGCGCATCAAGGGCCAGACCGGGCACCTCAAGGGCGTCAAGATCGCCATCATGGGCTGCATCGTCAACGGACCCGGCGAGATGGCGGACGCCGACTTCGGCTACGTCGGCGGCGCGCCCGGCAAGATCAACCTTTACGTGGGCAAGGAGTGCGTGCAGAAGGGCATCCCCACCGAGCAGGCCGATCAGGCCCTCATCGACCTGATCAAGACCCATGGGAAGTGGGTCGAGCCGTAAGCTGGGGCTTTTCCTCCTTCTCGCCGCCCAAGCCTGCTCTCCCGTCTACGAGACGCGCGCCGCCCTCGGGCACATCAAGTTCCTAGCGCGGCGCAAGAGCATCGAAAAGACGATCCGCGACCCGCGCACTCCGGCGGCCCTGCGCGCCCGGCTCGAACTGGTCCAAGACGTGCGCCGCTTCGGGTTCGATCGCATGGGCTTGCGCCGCAGCCGCGAGTACAGCACCTACTCGCCCGTGAACGGGCCGGCGCTGACGTGGCTGGTCTCCGGCTCCAAGAAGACGAGCTTCACGCCCTACGAGTGGCGCTTCTTCCCCGTCGGCACCTTTCCTTACAAGGGCCATTGGAAGAGGAGCCGGGCCCTGGCCGAGGAACGGCGCCTGGAGGCCCGCGGCTTCGACGCCTGCGTGCGCGGAGCGGCCGACTACAACACGGGCCTTTGGATCTCCGATCCCGTGCCGTCTACGCTTTTGTCCTATGAGCCGGGCGACCTGGCCGAGGTCCTGCTCCACGAATTGACGCACAGCACGGTCTACTACAAGGACCACTCCGGCTTCGACGAGGCCGCCGCGAACTTCGCCGGAGAGCAGGGCGCGCGGCAGTTCCTGGCCGCGCATTACGGACCGAAGTCCAAGGAGCTCGCCGATTACGAGGCGGGCTTGGCGCGCGACAAGGCTCTCGACGCGCAGTTGGAGGCCATCCGCGACCGCCTTCAGGCCGTTTACACCAGCACGGCCTCCGACGCCGAGAAGCTTAAGGCGCGCGAGCCGGTCCTGCGCGAGGGCCTGGCAAGTCTCGAGGCCCGCGGCTTCAAGCTCTCCAAGCTCAATAACGCCGTCATCTTGTCTTACGGCCTTTACGACGAGCATCAGGACCTTTTCCGTCGCGCCTACGACCGCTGCGGGCGCGACTGGGCGAGGTTCTTCGCGCTTCTCAAGGGGCTCGACCGGCGAGATCCCCTCGGCGACCTGAGGCGCAAGACCGCGGGAGCATGACGGCTTCCGCGCGGCGCGCACTCCTGGCGGCGGCGCTGCTCCTTGCGGCCGCCTGGTGGGCGCTGCGGCTTTGGGGCGACTTGCCGGGGCGGGCGTTCGACCCGTCCGACCCGGCGGCGCAGTTGGCGCAGGCGCAGAGCGCGGCGGCGCGCCTCGAGAGCGACGGTGTTCGCGGCTGGATGGCCGACGTGATCTCCGACCCGGGAGCCAAGCCGGCCCAGGCGGGCCAGATGTCCTTGGCGCTGTCTTTAGGACTGCCCCCCTCGCCCTCCGGTTATGCGATCTTCTGCGGTTTTTGGACGCTGCTGCTTTTCTCCGTCATCGAGGCCGCCGTCTGGCGCGCCCGCGGCCCCGGGGCGGGCCTTCTCTTCGCCGCGTTCTCCCTCGGCTCCAACGCCCTGCTCGGACAAGCGCTCTACGGCGGGCATTCTTGGCCGGGGCAGGTCTTCCTGTGGCTGGCGGCTTCGCTCTGGCTGAGCCAGGGGCCGCCTCTGTCTTGGCGGCGCGCCGCCGCCTTCGGAATTTTCCTCTCGCTGTCCGTCCTGGCCAGCTACCACATGGCGCCGCTGGCGGCGGCTCTGGCGGCGGCCTGGACGGCGGCCTACGCGGAGGATTGCGTCCGGCGCCGCAAAGCGGGCGCCGCCGGTCCTCTCTTCGCGCTGGCCTTGGTCGCTCTACCGGCCTTATTCGAGGCCGCGACTTGGACGCTGGCCAAGCCGCACTACTGGCAGACGCTGCTGTGGCAGGCCCAGGACGCCGCCGTCGCCGCGCGGGCGATCGCTCCCGGATTCCGTCCGGGATGGTCCTACTTCTGGGATTTCCTGCGCAGCGCCGAGGGGCCGGTCTTCGCGCTCGCCGTCCTGATCCTGGCGCTCGTCGAGGCCGGCGCCTTGGCTCCCGGCGTGGCCCGCGACCCGCGCCGGTGGCCGTGGCTGATCCTGCCCGCGGCCGGCTTGACGTTCGCCTGCGCCCCGGGGCTCGTCAAGCTGGGCCGCGTCTGCCTGCCCGCGCTGGTCGCGCTGCTGCCGCTGGCGGCCATGGGGGCCGACCGGCTGGCGTCCCGCATCACGGGTCGAAGCCGCGCGGCCGCCGTCGCCGCGTTCTGCGTCGTCCTATTATGGGCCGGCGCCGCCCGTCGAGAGCGGACTTGGCGCGCCTTCCACGCCGGCCGGGACATCGAAGCCGCCATCGAAAGCCGCGGAGGCGCGGGGCCTCCCATCGTCATCGGCTTGTCACTGCCGTTCGCTTATGGGCCTGGCCCGGAGGTTCGGGTGCAGACGATGGCAGGGTTGCGGCAAGCCGTGCGCCAGGGCCGCGATTGGCTCCTTGTCAGCGACTTGTCGGCTTGGTGGTGGCTCGGCTTCATGGGCCGGCGCAAGTTCGATATTCCCGTGGTCCGGGTGCTGACGAGCCGGGCGCCCTACGTCGAGGTTCCGGGCGTGGAGAGCAGCTGGATGCAGCCGTTCACCAACGAGGTGCAATACGAGCTCATCCGCACCGGCCGGCTGCCCTTTCCGGTTCCCAATCGGCTCTACCGCGCTCGCGATTTTCTGGCCGCGGCGCAAGGGCCTCGCCCGGGCACGGCTAGAAGTAATACTGGGCCTGGAGATAGGTGAGGTTGGCCGCGCGGCCGAGCTCGGAATTCCCGGGGCCGCCGAAGCGCTGCCAGGCCGCGGTCAGATACAGGTTTTCGAGCGCGTTCCATTGCAGCGAGGGGTTGAAAAACTGGCTCGTGTCGTTGAGGTTCTGGATCAGGACGAGTTCGAGCTTCCACAGCGTGAAGAAGTCCTTCGACAGCGTCATGCCCAAATAGTCGCGCGCGAGCGCGACCTCCGAGCCGCCGAGCAGCAGAGCCGGGTTGTAGGCGGAGCGGTCCTGCGCGCCGGCGCCATTGTGGTAATACTCGATCACCGTCGAGGCGTTGCGCAGCGGCGATACGGGGTTGTCGTCGGAAAAAACGTAGTCCCAGCCCGCGTCGGCTTTCCAGTAGGAGGTGCGCACGACGGCCTGGGTGTAGGACCACTCTCCGTGCAGGGTGCCCGTCAGGAAATTGCCGGCAAAGTCTCCGCCGGCCATCCAGGCGCCCGTCGAGGTCCGGACTTTGCCGCCCATCAGCGACCAGTCGTAGCCGTCGAGGTTCGAGTGGAGGCGCGCGAGCAGGGCCGAGCCTGAGTAGTCGCCTTGCGGGGCGTAGGCCACCTCGATTTGCGAGAGATCCCCGAGCGCGTAACGCCCGTAGGCGGCGTCGACGCCGACGCGTTCGTCGTCTCGCTCGACCGACATCGGCTGGTAGGGGTTGAGGATGTCCGTCGGGTTCCAAAGCTTGCCCGTGCCCCAGGCGATGCGCTGGCGGCCGAAGCGCAGGACGCCGCGGTCGGGGTCTCCCAGCCCCACCCAGCCGCGGTAGAGCTTCTGGCGCCAGAGCGTCGTCGCGTTGCGGTCGATCGTGGGGTCGAGGCCGAGCCAAGTCGAAGGCTCCCCCAGGCCGAAGGCTTGCGCTTCCGGCGTGCGCCAATAGCTTCCCGCGTAATTCTCTTGGTCGTAGTCGGCGTGCGCCTGCAAAAGCCCGTAGTGCCCGTCGAGGGTCAGGCGCGCGCGGTCGAGATTGAGGAAATAGGGCTGGCCGCTCAGGGCGGAATGCGAGCCCTCCCAAAGCTCCTTGAGATAGCCGGAGACCGACAAGCCCTTGGAGGAGTCTCCGAAAGACTGGCCCGCGCGCGCCGCCGGCGAAAGCGCCAGCAGCAGCAGCGCCGCGAGCCTAGCCGACCCGGTCCGCGTCAAGGTCCTGCGCGACGCCTTCGGCGGGATCGACCAGCCGGCCGTCGTGCACCCGCACGACGCGCCGGGCGCAGGGCAGCACCGCCGGATCGTGGCTGGAGAACAGGAAGGTCACGCCGTTGTCGTGGTTGAGCGACTGCATCAAATCGAGGAGTTGGGCGCCGGTCTTGGAATCCAGGTTGGCCGTCGGCTCGTCGGCCAGGACGATCAGCGGCCGCGCGGCGATGGCGCGGGCCACGGCCACCCGCTGCTGCTGGCCGCCGGAAAGCAGAGCCGGCCGCCGGCCGGCGAAGGCCTCCAGGCCGACGAGGCGCAGGGCCTCGAGAGCCCGGCGGCGGCGCTCCTCGCTTCCCACGCCTTGCAGGATGAGCGGATACTCGACGTTCTCCATCGCGGTGAGGACGGGAATCAGGTTGTAGGCCTGGAAGATGAAGCCGAGGTGGCGCAGCCGGAAATCCGCGGCGGCGGCCGGATCCAGGCAGGAGACCTTGCGGCCCTGGTAGAGAATCTCCCCCTCGGTCGGCTCGTCGATGAGGCCGATGAGATTGAGCAAGGTCGACTTGCCCGAGCCCGAAGGCCCGGCGATGGCCGTGAACTCCCCGGCCTGGAACGTCGCGGAAAGGCCGCTCAAGGCCGCGACCTGCGCCTCGCTGGGGTAGATCTTCGTCACGTCGCGGACTTCGATGAGCGGGCCTGGGATCAAGCGCTCAGACATGGCGCAGGGCCTCCGCGGGGCGCAGCCGCCCCGCCCTCAGCGCCGGGGCGCAGGCGGCGAGCAGGCTGGTCGCCAGGATGCAGACCGCGGCGAAGGCGTGGTCCCGCCAGATGACGCGCATGTAGATGACATCGGGAAACGGCATGAAATAGGAGAACGCGTCGCCGACGGGCAGATGGAGGCCGGCGTGCCCGAAATAGGCGATGAGGACGAGCCCTCCCGCCAAGCCCAGGGCCGTCCCGATGATCCCCAGGATGGCGGACTCCAGCAGCACCAGCTTGAGAACCCACCGCGGGCGAGCGCCGATCGCCATGAGGACGCCGAACTCCCGCACCCGCTCAAAGAAGCTCATCAGCAAGGTGTTGAGGACGCCGAGCGCGACGATGGCGAAGACGATGAAGAGCACCACGGCCAGGATGGCGTCTTGGAAACGCTCGATGCCGACGATCTCATGGTCGATGTCCTCCCAGGACACCACTTGCAGCGGGCCTCCGGAGAGGCGCTGGGACAGCTCCTCGCGGATCGTCGAGACCTCGTCCAAGCGGTCGGCGCGGATGACGAACTGATTGACCTTGCGGCCCACGGAGAGCATCTGCTGCATCGCCGGCAGGGGAACATAGATGATGGACTCGTCGAAGGTCAGGCTGCCGGAGTGGAGCAGGCCCGAGAGCCGGAACGCGTCGGCATCCATGCTGCCGTCCTGGCCCTGGGCCATGACGACGACCTTTTCGCCCAGCCGCACGTCGAGCTTGCTGGCCAGGCGGTCTCCCATGACGATGCCTTTGGGCTCATGCTGCAGAAAGTCGCCCGCCACGAGATACTGGCTCATCGTGGTGACCGCCGGCTCTTTGTCCGGCTGGATCGCGCAGATGAGCGTCCCCTCGGACGAGGTGGGCGAGGACGCCAGGCCCATCATCATGATGCGCTCGGCGTAGGCCTTGATCCCGCGCTGCGCGGCCAGGGCTTTCTCGACGGAAGCCGGATCGTCGATCAAACGGTCGGGAAACTTGAGCTCCCGCAGGCCGCGGTGCAGGACCTGGAGCTGGCCCGTGATCGAGCCGGTGGCCTTTTCGATGAGCTGCTGTTGGAGGCTCTTCATGATGCTCTGGCCGAACATAATGGCGGCCAAGCCCGAGGCCATGGAGATGATGGTGATAAGGCTGCGGCGGAGGTTTCTCCAGACGTTGCGCCAAGCCAGCACGAGCATCAGTCGACTCCCCGCTGCAGGCGGGCCAGGCTGAAGAAGCGGCCGGAGAGCTTCACGTCGAAATCCAGCTGATGGTATTGGACGACGGTCGCGTGCCCCGGCTTGCGGGTGGGGCGGCATTCCATGCGCGCGGGGATGAGCCGGCCGCCCATGCGTTCGATGTCGGAGAAGTCGATGGTGCGGATGAGCTCCCCGCGTTCGCTGTAGTCCTCCTCCTTGAGCGCCACGGCCTCGTCGCCGTGGTCGGGGCTGTGGTACCACGCCGCCCAGAGCAGGACCTTGCCCCAGACCACCGGAGCGTCGGCCTTGGGATCTGCCTCGATCTCGTAGACGACCCGGTCCTTCTCGGTGGTCTTCTTGAGGAGCTTGTGGGTGTAATCCTTGACGATGCTGTCGGCCTTGACGATGTCTTCGTAGGTGAAGTCGGAGCCCTGCCAGGCGCTGTGCATCATCGTCGGCGGGATCTTGATGACGCGCTCGACTTTCTCAAGCCACAGCCACATCTGATCGCCCCGTCGCAGCGTCACGTTGCCCTTGTCCTTGGCCGGCGAGAGGGTCTCGATGAAGGCGAGGTTTCGGTCCTTGTTCCAGGCTTCGATGTCCATGGTGCGCGTCCAATCCGGCGTCTTGACGGTCATGGTCAAGCGGGCGTGGCTCGAGTCGCCGCGCGTGGCCTTGTTGGCCATGTCGACGATCTGGTGGAGCGTGGGCTCGGCGCGGACGCAGGCGCTGGCCAGCAGGAGCAGGACGAAGGCGCTCATGGGGACCTGATGGCGTCCAGGTTGACGCCGAGCAGCGGCCAGCTGGAATGGGCGTAGCGCCGGAAGTAATCGAGGGCTGGGATATCCTCGACGAAGCGCCCGTAGGAGGCTTGGCGCACGTAGGCCGCGCCGCCTTCCTGGATGATGAAGAGCTGGTGAGAGATCATGACGGGCTTGTCCGGCAGGTCGGCGCGCACGAGGTTGGCGATCGTTCCGCTGGGGATTTTCGCCAGGACGCCGGGCAGGTCGGCGACCGGGACATAGGGCAGGGTCGAAACTTGGTCCGTGTAATGCGAGGCCAGGGCCCGCCAACGCGCCAACGCCTGCTGCTTCTCGGCGGCGGTGGCGCCGCTGAAGCCTTCGAGATCGGCCGTGGTCTTGGCCAGATACCAGGCGCGCTTGGAGATGCGCTTGGTCGCCAGGCGGGTCAGCGGACCGGCGACGTCGCGCGTGATGTCTTGCAGGTAGCCGGCGGCGATGTTGTTCGGGAGCCAGTCCGATTCCGGGAAGTGATTGCGGCTTTGGTAGCCGATGCGGCCGTCCTTGTAGCGGATGCGCTGGAGGGTCACGGTGAGCGCGTGGTGAAGATCGGCATCGAGCGACAACGCCATGACCTCCTCGACGAAGGTCGTGCAGTCGACGGCCTGGAAGCTGTAGAGCGGCAGGCGGTCGAAGCGGCCGGAGGACCCTTCGCCGAGCGGGCCGAGCTTGTAGGGGGTGCCGAGGAAGCGCCGGCTGACCTCCTCGACGCGGCCCGCCAGGCTTGGGTGAGAGGCGTGGATGGCCTTGAGCTCGGAGGCGATGCGCGTCTCGGACATCCCGTAAAAGCCGTCGCGCGGCACCTGGGCGGCGCAGGCGGTCAGGAAGACGGCGGCCAATAATCGAAGCATTGGTAAATTGTATTACAATAGGGCGCCATGAAGACGCCTCATCGCTTCGTTTGCATCCACGGCCATTTTTACCAGCCTCCCCGCGAGGACCCCTGGACCGGGGTCGTGGAGCGGCAGCCTTCGGCCGGCGAGGACCATGACTGGAACGAGCGCGTGCTGCGGGAGTGCTACGCGCCCAACGCCGCGGCCAAGCTCTACGACGCCGAAGGCAAGCCCGCGGGCTCGCTCAACAACTACGCCTGGATCAGCTTCAATTTCGGCCCCACCCTCATGTCTTGGGTCGAGGCGCGCCACCCTGAAGTCTATCAAGCCATCCTCGCCGCCGACCGCGAGAGCGCCGAGAGGCTCTCCGGCCACGGCAATGCCATCGCCCAGGCCTATAACCACATGATCCTTCCGTTGGCCCACCCGCGCGACCAGGACACGCAGATTCGCTGGGGGCTGGCAGACTTCCGGCATCGCTTCGGGCGCGTCGCCGAGGCCTTGTGGATTCCGGAGACGGCCTGCGACGACGGCGTGCTGCGGCGTCTGGCCGCGCACGGGCTCAAATACGCGATCTTGGCGCCCGGCCAGGCTCAGCGCGCCCGGCCGCTGGGGGACGACGGCCGCCCCGCGGGTCCGTGGGCGGATGTCGCGCATGACGCCCTCGACCTCCGGCGGCCCTACCGCTGGCTCGATCCGGACGGCGGTCCGTCCATCGATCTCTTTTTTTACGACGGCGCCATCGCGCAGCAGATCGCTTTCGGGCGCTTGATGACCGACTCGCTCAAGGCGGCGGAGCGTCTGGACGCGGCTTTCGATGCGGCCGCGGGGCAGCCGCAGCTGGCCTCCGTCGCCACCGACGGCGAGACCTACGGCCATCACGAGAGGTTCGCCGAGCTGGGCCTGGCCCACTTGCTGGCCGTGCGCCTGCCTGAGCTGGGGCTTGCGCCGGTCAACTACGGCTACTTCCTCTCGCGCCAAGCGACGCCGAGGTGGCAGGTCGAGATCGGGAAGGGTCCTCAAGGACGCGGCACGTCCTGGAGCTGCGCCCACGGCGTCGGGCGCTGGATGACGGACTGCGGCTGCGGCGCCGAGCCCGGCAAGCATCTGCGCTGGCGCGCGCCCCTGCGCGAGGCCCTGGATTGGCTGCGCGACCGGCTGGCGCAGGCGACGCAGCGCGAGGGCGCGCGGCTACTGCGCGACGTCTGGGAGGCCCGCGACGCCTATATCCAGGTGCTCCTCGATCCGGCGGCGGCCGACGCCTTCCTCGAGCCGCGCCTTCGGCGCGCCGAGGCCTCTAGCCGCGGCGACGCGCTGGCGCTCATGGAGCTGCAAAAGTTCGCGATGCTCATGTACACCAGCTGCGGCTGGTTCTTCTCCGACATCGCGGGCCTCGAGGCCGAGCAGAATCTCAAATACGCCGCGCGCGCCGTGGAGATCGCGCGGGAGCGCTTCGGGACGGATTTCGAGCCGGAGTTCTTGGAGCGGCTGGCCTCGGCGCCCTCCAACGACCCGGAGCGGCCGGACGGCGCGGCGGTCTACCGCAGCGCGGCCTTGGCGCGCCGGGCGTCGGCCTGACCTTCGCCCAGGTCCTCCGGAAGTCCCCGCAGCTCTTCGCGCACGTAATGGATGAGCGCCGGAGCGATCAGCATGCCCGGCACTCCCATGACGGCCTCCCCCGCCATCAGGCCGATGAGGATTTGCCACATCGGGGTCTTGAGCCGCGAGCCCAGGATCCGGCCGGTCAAAAAATACTGGGCCTTGTGCGAGGCCAGAAGGAACGCGGCGGTCCACAGAGCGAGCCTGGGCGACACCATCAAGGCGGCGGCGAGGATCATCGCGTCGCTGATGAGCGTTCCGATGACCGGTATCATGCCGAACATGAAGGTGGCCAGCAGAAGGAACTGGACGTAGGGCACGCCGGCGATCAGTATCCAGACGGCGGTGATGCCGGTGTTGATCAACGAGACGGTGGCCTGGGCGCTGAAGATCTTGTGGAAGCCGTCCATGAAGATCGCCATGCGCCCGTCGAATTCCTCGCGCACGGCCCAATAGAACGTCCCGCGAGGCGCCGCCGGACGCGGCGTCAGGAAGCAAAGCAGGGCCGCGACGACTCCGATGATGATCTGGAAGAACCCCTTGGTGAGCAGGCCGCTGGCCTGCGTGATCGACGCCGCGTGATCCTTGATGGCGCCGAGGAGAGCCGCTCGCAGGTCCTGCATGTTGTCGACGGGCAGTTCTACGCCGTGCCGGGCCGCCAGGTCGCAGAGACGGGGCAGGGAGCCGGCGAAGATCGCGGGCAGCCGGTCCACCGCCAACCGCACGAAGCGGCCGAAGAGCCAAGCCATCCCCACGGAGACGAAGGCGAAGGCCAGCAGCGCGGCGGCGCGGGCCCAGACCTTCGGGACGGAGGCGGGGATTCGGCGATGCACGGCGTCAAGAACGAGATACGCGAACAGAGCCGCCAAGACGACCGCGCCGAAATGCAGCCAATAGGTGCCGAGGACGAGGGCGGCGAAGAGGGCGTAGGCGGCCTTGCGGGCGCTCGGCATGGGCCAAGAATACCATTTCTTCCTTGTTAAATAGGGCGGCATCAGGTATTATTCAAAAGCTCGCCATGGAGGTCTCGATGCCCCCAGCCCCCGCCGTCGCACGCCCGCAACCAAAGGCCTACGATTTCGTCAATATCGCTTTCCTGGCGATCACCCCCCTCATCGCCGTGTTGGGGACGGCCGCCTATGTCTGGCGGCAGGGGCTGGTGTGGCAGGACGCGGTTTTGTTTTTCGTGATGTATTACCTGACCGGGCTGGGGATCACCGCCGGCTATCACCGCTACTACGCCCACCGCACCTATGAGTGCCGCCGGCCGCTGCAGCTGCTCTATCTCGTCTTCGGCGCCGCGGCCGTGGAGAACTCGGTCTTGAACTGGGCCTCCGATCATCGCGACCACCACCGCTACGTCGACCGGGAAGAGGACCCCTACAACATCCTGCGCGGCGGCCTCTACGCCCATGTCGGATGGATCTTTTACAAGGACACCCGGGACCAGAAGCGGCGCTTCCAGAACGTGCCCGATCTCCTCAAGGATCCCCTCGTGGCCTGGCAGGACCGCTGGTATCTCGCCATCGTGGCTCTGGCGGGGTTCGGCCTGCCCACCCTCGTCGGAGCCCTCTACGGCCGGCCGCTCGCCGGGCTGCTCATCGGGGGCTTTTTGCGCTGCGTCGTCGTCCAGCACATGACGTTCCTCATCAACTCCGCCGCGCATCTGTGGGGCAGCCGTCCTTACACGGAGGACAACACGGCGCGCGACAGTTGGTGGCTGGGCCTCTTCACTTTCGGGGAGGGCTACCACAACTTCCACCACAAGTTCCAGGCCGACTACCGCAACGGCATCCGCTGGTACCAGTTCGATCTGGGCAAGTGGTGGCTGTTGGCTATGCGCGCCATCGGACAGGCCGACCGGCTCAGGAAGGCGCCCGAGCCGCTGATTCTCAAGGCCAGGCTCGAGGTTCAGATGCGCCACGTCGAGCAGAAGCTCGCGGCCGCCCAGGCGCCGGAGCGCATGTGGCAGAAGGTCCAGTCCCGCTTGGAGGCCGGACGCCGGCGGCTGGAGGGCGCTTACGCGCAGTATCAGGTCGCCAAGGCCGAGTATCTGCGCCGCAAGCACGAGTGGTCGGAAGACGTCCGCCGCCAGTGGCGCGAGCAGGTGGAAGCGCACCAAGCCGAGTTCGACGACGCGCGCCGCCGCTGGAACGATCTCCTGCGGGCCATGAACCGCATTCCCCGCCCCTCGGCGCAGACCGCTTTCTCGATGGCCTTCGTCGTCGACCTGCTCAAGTACAAGGTCTGGTAGGGCTCAGATAAAGAGCGCGAGGAAGGAGTTGACGCGCCGGGCCATGGAGACGAGCAGGCCCGAATACTCGACGGGCCGGGGATAGACTTCCACCCTACGGCGCAGGTCCTGGGCGGCGATCGGGATCGTGAAGTAGAAGGTCGCGCCGATCCCCCGCCAGCTTTCCGCCCAGATGCGGCCGCCGTGGAGCGTGACCATCATCTTGGCCAGCGTCAGGCCGAGGCCCGTCCCCGCCGCCGGCTTGGGTCCCGACTGGATGAACATGTCGAAGATCTTCTCGACGTCCTCGGCCGGGATGCCGCGGCCGGTGTCCTTGACCTTGAAGAGGATCGTGCCCTCGTGCTCGTAGCGCCCGGGCTGCGCCGAGACGGTGACCGAGCCGCGCGCGGGCGTGAACTTGATGGCGTTGGAAATCAGGTTGACGAGGACCTGGACGACGCGCCGGTCCTCGGCGTCGATGCGCGGCAGCGGCTCGCCGTCCTCCTTGACCAGCTTGACGCCGTGGGAGATCGCCACCGAGCGCATGGAGTCGACGGCCTCCGACAGCAGCTCGCGGGGGTCGCAAGGCTGCTTGTGCAGCTTCATGCGCCCGGCGACGATCTTCGAAAAATCCATGATGTCGTTGACCAGGCCCTCGAGCCGCGCCGTGTTCTTCACCGCCAGGGTCAGCATCTGTTTTTCGTCGGCGGCCAGGCGGCCCTGGATCTGCTCCTGCAGTATCTCGAGCCCGAGGCGGATGGCCGTCACGGGAGCGCGCAGCTCGTGGGTCAGGTAGGACGCCGGCAGGCTGTTCGTCTCGGCCTCCTCCGGCGCGGCCGCGGCGGGCGCCGGCGCCGCTTGCGGGGCGCGCGGCAGCGCCAGGTCCTCCCACATCACTTCGGTCTTGGCGTCCATCGAGCCTAGCTTAGGGCCCGCGTGTTACAAGGGTATTACGGCCGATAGGGAGTTGTCAGGCTCGTCGAAGCTGGGTAGAATCGGGAACTAAAAGGCCCCCTCATACGTATACCTTGTAGAGGCCAGCGCCATATGTTAGACCGGTTCATCGCGGACTACTCGGAGAAGGGCTACCAATTCGCGTTTCGCCTTTGCGGCAACGCCGAGGAGGCCCGGGAACTCGTCCAGGAGACGTTCGTGCGGGTGATGAGCAAGTGGGATCAATACGATCCGGCGCAGTCGCTGGAAGGCTACTTCATCAGCATCCTGCGCAACCTCTATTACGACGGCCTGCGCCGCTTCGACCGGCGCAACCTCTGCTCGCTCGACGCTCCTCCCGAGGCGGACGGCGCGGCGCTGTCCGATCGCCTCGCCGACGGCGAGGAAGCCCTGCTCGACCGCCTGGAGCGGCGCGAGGCCGAAGAGCAGGTCCAGACGGCGCTCAAGGGGCTGGCCGCCGAGCAGCGCGCGATCCTGGAGCTTTCCGATGTGCAAGGGTTGTCCTATGACCAGATCGCCGCCGTGCTGGACTGCCCGGTGGGCACGGTGCGCTCGCGCCTCAGCCGCGCGCGGCGCGCCCTGCGCGAAAAGCTTTTGACGTCGTCCGAGGTGGTGAACCGATGACTTGCGACTATCCCGAGATCGAAGACTGCCTCGAGGCCTATGCGGACGCCGAGCTGGCGCCGGCCGAGCGGCGGGGCCTGGAGGAGCACGCGCGCGGCTGTCCGGAGTGCCGCCGGCGCTTGGCGCTGGCCCTGGCGCTGAAGGCCGCGGTGCGCAGGGCTCCCGCCCCCGCGATGCCGCCGGAGCTGGCGGCCTCCTTGCACGCGCGCGCGCAGCGGCTTTCGCGGCCGCCTATTTGGCGCGTCTGGCTTGCGGGGCTGCGCGCGCGCCGTCCCGCCGCCTATGGTCTTGCCGCCGGCTTCGCGGCCGCCGCGGCCTTGCTCGTCGTCCGGCTGGCTCAGCCGGAGACGGTCACGCTGCCGCTGGACGTGCTCTTGGCCGCTCATGGAGACTGCGTGCGCGCGATGCCTTTGGCCCCGGAGGCGGCGATCTTGTCCCAGCTCCCCGGCCGCTGGGAGGGCCCGCGATGAGGCCACGGCGCGCGGCCCAGCTTGCGGTCGTGCTGGCGGCGGCGCTCGGGGTTCCGGCGCGCGCCCGCTGGCGGCGCGCCCCGGCGCCGCCAGACGCCATGGCCGCGCTCGCGAGGGCCGCCGCGCCGGAGGTCTCGTCCTACGCCGGGCGCCTGCGGGTGGAGGTTTACGGCCAAGGAGTCTCCGAGCCTCGGGAACTCCGGGTGCGTTTCCAGGCGCCGGACCGTTACCGGCGGGAGATCCTGGACGGCGACGGACGGGTCGTCATCCTTATCGTCAGCGACGGCGCGACGGAGTGGATTTACGATAAGTCCAAGGGCAAGGTCTGGGAAGGCGAAGCCTCGGGGACCGGACAGCGCCAGTTCGGCTCGCAGGACGCGCTCGAGCTCATCCGCGCCAATTACGACGCCAAGGTCGCCAACGGGCCTAAGGTGGCCCGGCGAAAGACGTGGATCGTGTCGCTGCGTTCGAAGGCGGACCATAAGCTCAAGCGGAGGCTGTGGCTGGACCGCAAGACGGGGCTGATCTTGCGCAGCGAGGAGTTCCTGCCCGATGGCTCGCTGTCGTCGTCGATGGCGTTTTCGAAGATCGCGTTCAATCGTCGCCAGAAGGAGGCCGCGTTCCGGTTCAAGCCCCCCCGCGGCGCCGTCGTGGTCCGGCGGCTGGAGCCCGATCCGGTGAGCTTGGGCCAGGCCAAGGCGGCCTCGGGGATGGACCCCAGGCTGCCCGCCTGGCTGCCGCCCGGCTACGTCTTCGAAAGCCTCGACGTCCTTCCGCGCGGCGGCCGCAATATCATCCATTACCGCTTCTCCGACGGCATCAACGTCGTGTCCCTGTTCCAATGCCCGCCCCACGTCCGGCTCGACCTGGGGCCCAAGGCCGGGCAGACGGTGCAGCTGGGTTCCGGTCCCGGAGTGCTCGAATGGACCAACGAGGGCGAAGTGCTCGGCTGGTCCTCGGGGGCCGATAAGTTCGTGCTCATCGGCCCGATCGGCTCGAGCGACCTGGAGAGGATCGCGGACTCGATCCGCTGAGCCATGACGGAAAGCCCGCGCGAGAAGCTCGAGCGCGCTTGCGCGGAGGCCCTAAGCGACGCGGAGCTGCTGTCGATCCTCGTGGGCGACGCGGCGCAGGCCGTGCTCGGCGCCTTTCCGCAGGGACTCGACGGCGCCGATCACCGGGAACTTTGCCGGCTCAAGGGCGTGGGCCGCCGCAGGGCCGCGGCCTTGACGGCCGCCCTCGAGCTCGGACGGCGGCTGCGCGGCCCCGACGCCCGCCCGGTGCTCGATCGTCCCGACCGCGTCGCCGAGCAAGTTCCCTTCGCCACGCGCTGCGCCCGCAAGGAGCACTTCCTGGCCTACTACCTCAACGCCCGCAGCCAGCTCGTCCACGCGGAGACGGTCTCGATCGGGACGCTCTCGGCGAGCCTGGTCCATCCCCGCGAGGTCTTCAGCCCATCCTTGTTCTGCGCCGCCGCGGCCGTCGTCGTCGCCCACAACCATCCTTCCGGCGACTGCAGCCCGTCTCCCGAGGACAAGGACGCGACGAGGCGGCTGGCCAAGGCCGGCGAGCTCTTGGGCGTGCCCCTGCTCGACCACGTCATCGTCAGCGGCCGGGGTTTTTTCAGCTTCAGAGAGCACGGCCTGCTGCCGGGGCCGCATTCTTGACAGAGGGCCGCCGCCCGGGTATATCTTCTGCGTGAGGGCCCTGCCCCTGCTTCTCTTGTGCGCCGCGCTCTCGGCCTGCGACTCCTATCTCTATCGCAGCGCGCGCTTCTTCGACGGCCTGCAGCGCTACGGGCGCGCAGTGGAGGACTACGAGGCCTTCCTGCGGCGGCAGCCCTCGGGGCCGCGGGCCGTCGAGGCCCACTTGCGCGCCGGCTGGATCTATGCCCGAGTCCTCGGGGCCTGCCCGCAGGCGCGCGGGCACTGGGAGGCGGCGGCTCGCCTGGCGCCGTTCTCGTCGCCGCAAGCGGGCCGGGCCAGGGACCTTCTTTTGTCGTGCCCGGACTATTTTCCCACCGAGGACGGCCGGTCGTGGACCTACGGCGACAGCGCCAGCCGCGGCCGGGCGATGCGGCTCGAATGGATCGCGCGCGGCCAAGCCATCTCTCAGGAGCTGTTCGCGGGCGCCAAGAGGGTCCGATCGGTCGAGGCGCGCTACGAGCGAACGGACTGGGAGATTCGGGAGCTCTCGGGCGGACGCAGTCGCGCCATCTTGCGCTACCCGTTCCAAACGGGAGAATCCTGGACCTCCGGCCGGGGCGGCGAGCTGGAACGCTTCCGCATCGTGGCCGATGACGCCGTCGTCAAGACCGCCGCGGGCACGTTCCAAGGCTGCTTGAAGGTGCGGGACTTCCGGCCGTCCTTCTCGACCTCCTGGACCTTCGACTATTACGCGCCCGGAGTCGGCAAGGTCAAGACGACGATCGCCGGCCCGGGCTTCGAGAATCCCGACACCGAGCTCCTGCGCTACTCCGACTGAGCCCGCCGGATAATGATAAAATAGGCCGTCCATGGAGCTGCCCCGGCCGCTGTCGCACTCGTCGATGTATCTCTTCAACGAGTGCCCCCGGAAATACAAGTTCAAGTATGTCGACCGCATCCCGGAAAAGCCCCGGCACTTCTTTTCCTTCGGCAGCAGCGTGCACGCCGCTCTCGAGTTCTTCTACGGCGTCAAGTCGCTGCCCGCGCCTTCCCTCGAGCAGCTCCTGGCCGCCTACAAGGAGCATTGGATCTCGGCCGGCTACAAGGATCCGGCCCAGGAGCAGCAGTATTTCGAGGACGGCAAGCAGATCCTGATTTCCTTCCATCAAAAGCACGTCCGCGACTTCGCCCTGCCCTACTTCGTGGAGTATTCGTTCAACTTCTCCGTCGAGGGCGTGCCGGTGACGGGCAAGGTCGACCGCATCGACAAGCTCGAGGACGGCACCCTCAGCATCGTCGATTACAAGACCGGCAAAGCCCTCGCCAAAGGCCGCGTTCAGACCGACGGCCAGCTCACGATGTATCAGCTCGCCTGCGAACAGCTCTTGGGCGCCAAGGTCTCGCGTCTGGCGTTTTATCACCTGCCCAGCCTCACGCAGCAGGCGGTGGAGCGGCACGACGACGGCCTCGTCGACGGCCTCAAGCGCAGGATCACAGCGACGGCCGAGGCGATCGTCTCCGAGAAGTTCGACCCGACCCCCGACGAGTCCAAGTGCCGCTGGTGCGACTACAAGCCGATCTGCCCCGTCTTCAAGCATCAGTTTTCCTCGCGCCAGCAGGAGCTGGTCCTGGCCCGCGCCGAGCCCGAGCCCGACGAGGATGTCTCGGCGCTCGTCGATCGCCTGGGCGAGCTCCAGGAAAAGAGCGAGGAGCTCCGCTCCGAGCTCGAGGGCGCCAAGAAGGGCCTCGCCGAGCTGCTCGAGCGCAAAGGCTATTCCCGGGCGTTCGGAAAGCGCTTCGAGGTGCTCAAGAGCACGGCGAGGCGCTGGGAGTTCTCCGACAAGAAGAAGGTCCTCGAGATCTTGACGAAGGCCGGGCTCTACGAAAAAGTCCTCGCTCCTTCCGCCCCCAAGGTGGAGCAGCTGATGTCCGACCCGGGCCTCGATGCCGCCGTGCGCGAGCGCCTGGGCGAGCTCGCCTCCAAGATCGAGACCGCCGAGCTCAAGCTCAAGCCTCTCTAGGCGCATGGGCCTGGAAGTCATCGTCGCGCTGGACCAGGGCAGCGGCAGCTCGCGCGCCATCGCCTTCGACCGCCGCGGCCGGGCCGTGGCCCGCGCGCAATCCCCGGTGCGCTCGTTCTTTCCCAAGGCCGGGTTCTGCGAGCACGATTCGGTCGAGATTGCGCTGACCCAGGAGGGAGTGCTTCGGGCGGTGATCGAGCGCCTGCCCCGAGCCGCCGAGGTCGTCGCTCTCGGGCTGGCGTGCCAGCGGTCGACCGTGATCTTTTGGGACTGCCGAACGGGCCGGCCGGCGCCTCGCTGCCCCACCTGGCAGGACGGTCGGGCGGCGGGCCTCGTGGCCGGACTGGGAAGGCATGACGCGCTGGTGCGCCGCAGGACCGGCCTCTACTTGACTCCGTATTACTCCGCGCCCAAGATCCGCTGGGCGCTCGAGCACGACGCTCGCGTGCGCAAGCTTGCGGGCGCGGGTCGCCTGCGCGCCGGTCCGGTCTCCTCATTCCTGCTCTGGCGCCTGACCAAGGGCGAAGTCTTCGCCTGCGACCCTTCCCTGGCGCAGCGCATGCTGCTGCTGGACCTGGCCGCGGGGTCCTGGTCGCCGGACCTCCTGGCGCTGTTCGGCATCGACGCGACCGCGCTGCCCGCGGTCGTTCCGTCGGCGGGCCAATTGTGCGTCCTGGAAGTCGCCGGCCGGCGCATCCCGGTCATGTCGTTCCTAGGCGACCAGCAGGCCGCCGCGATCGGGCTCGGCGGGCGCGCGGCCGGTTCGGCCGTCGCCAATTACGGGACGGGCGCGTTTATGCTGCGCAATACCGGCGTCAAAGCCCGGCGCGCGCCGGGGCTGCTGACCTCGGCGGGCTGGAAGACGCCGGACGGACGCGTTTGCTTCCTCGAGGAGGGCACCGTGCACGCAGCCGGCTCCTCCATCACTTGGCTGCGCGAGAAGCTGGCGTTGCTGCCGCCGTCGGAGAACGGCATAGATGCCGCCTGCCGGGCGTCTCGCGAGCGGGTCTGGGCCCTGCCGGCGATCGGGGGGCTCGGAGCGCCCCGGTGGGATTATCGCACTCCAGCGGTCTTTTTCGGGCTGACCTCTCAGACGCGGCCGCAGGACCTGGTTCGCGGCGTCGTCGAAGGGCTGGCGTTCCTGATGGCCGATATAGCCCAGGCGATGAGGAGAGGCGGCGCCCCTGTCCGCAGCCTCAAGGCGTCCGGAGGCTTGTCGCGCAGCGACTATCTCATGCAGTTCCAGGCCGACATTCTGGGGGCGCGCGTGGAGCGCTGCGCCGAGCTCGAAGCGACGGCTCGGGGCGCGGCCTCCTTGGCGGCCGAGGCTCTGGGCGAGCGCGCTTGGGCCAGGGTGCTGGGCTCTCCCAGGATCGAGCGCGCGTTTTCCCCCCGCATGGCCGGCGCCGAGCGCTCCAGGCTGCGCTCGTTCTGGCGCGGCTTCGTCGACGCCCAGGCGGCGCTCAGCCGGCTAAGTTGAGCTCCAAGAAGCTCGAGAACTCGAAGTCAGCCTTCGACAGGTCCTGGCCCGCGTTGTGGCCGTTGCGAAAGGCCGCGCAGCGCAGCCCTGCGGCCTTGGCCGCGGCGACACCGAAAGTCGAGTCTTCCACGGCGAGAGCCTCGTCGGCTCGCGCGCCGAGCCGTTCCAGGCACTTGAGATAGATGTCCGGCATGGGCTTGGTGCGGCCCTCGGGCACGTCGTCGGCGCAGACGACGGCGGAGAAGCTCCCCGCGAGCTCGAAGCGCCGCAGCACCATGTCGATCCAGGCGCGCGGCGAGGAGGAGGCCAAGCCGAGTTTCAGCCCCTTGTGCGCGCAGCGAGACAGGAAATCGAGCAGTCTCGGCGTGCACGCCACACGCTTGAGATAGACTTCCTCGGCGAGCTGATGGCACCGGGCGAGAAACTCCGCTTTTTCTTCCTTGAGCCCGAATTCGCGCACGAGCCAATGGTAGAGGTCGGCCACGCCCAGGCCAACGGCCTTCTCCTCGTGAGCGGCGCTCCAGCCCGGGAAGAGCCCGCGCAGATACTCGGCCGCGGCGAGCTTCCAATGGTGTTCGCTGTCGACGATCACGCCATCCATGTCCAGGATGACGGCGCGGATCATCTTACGCGGCGGTCGGCGACGCGGGTTCCAGCTGCTGGAACTTGTAGAGGGTCGCGTAGACGCCTTCTTTGGCCAGGAGCTCGGCGTGAGTCCCGGACTCGGCGACCTCGCCTTGCCGCAGGACGACGATGCGGTCCGCCTTGCGCAGGGTGGCGAGGCGATGGGCGATGATGAGGACGGTGCGGCCGGGGAAGAGGCGCTCCAAGGCTTCCTGGACGCTGCGCTCGCTGGCCGCGTCGAGGTTCGAGGTCGCCTCGTCGAGGATCATGACCGGAGGGTTTTTGAGCACGGCGCGCGCGATGGCGATCCTCTGGCGCTGCCCGCCGGAGAGCTGCTGGCCGCGGTCTCCGAGGGGCGTATCGATGCCTTTAGGGAACTGCGAGACGAAGACGTCGGCGTCGGCGACCTTCAGGGCCGACTGGATCTCGGCGCGGTCCGCGCCCGCCTTGCCCAGGGCCACGTTGCCGGCCACCGTCTCGTTGAACAGGATGGTGTCTTGGGTCACCAGGCCGAAGCCGCCCCTTACCGACGTCGCCGAATAATCGCGCAGGTCCACGCCATCGATGAGGACGCGCCCCTCGGTCGGGTCGAAAAGGCGCAGGAGAAGGTGAACCAAGGTGCTCTTGCCGGAGCCCGACGGGCCGGCCACGGCGACGACCTCGCCGGGCTCGATCTTGATCGAGACGTGCCGCAGGGCCCACTGGTCGCGGCCGGGATAGCGGAACGAGACGTCCTGCAGCTCGATGCCTTCCGACAGCTTGGAAAACGCCCGGGCCGAGGGCCTTTCGACGACGCTCGGCTTCTCGTCTAGGATCGCGAAGACGCGATCGACGGCCGCCAGGCCCATCTGCAGCTGCGAGTTGAGGTTGGAGATGTTCTTGATCGGGGCGTAGGCGGCGAAGAAGCAGGTCAAGAACTGGAAGAAATTCCCCGGCGTCATGTGCCCGGCCATGATCTGCCGGCCGGCCTGGTAGACGATGGCCGCCATGATGACGCTGCCGAAGAACTCCATGAGCGGGCCGGACAAGGCCGTGGCGCGCATGTAGCGCATCATCTGGGAGAAGAGCGAGTCGTTCTCCTCCTTGAACTTGCAAATCGCCCCGTCCTCGTAGCTGAAGGCCTTGACCACCAGCATTCCCTGGAGACTCTCCTGGAAGCGGTGGTAGATCTCGCCCATGATTTCCTGGCTTTTCTTGCTGGCGCGGCGCAGCTTCTTGCCGAGGATGCCGAGGACGGCGGCGGCGATCGGGATGGAGAGCAGGGCCGTGAGCGCGAACTGCCAGCGGATATAGAACATCACGCCGATGAGCACGACGACGGTGAGCGAGTCGCGCACGACGTAGAGGGGCACGAACTGCAGGGCGTCCTGGATGCGGAAGACGTCGTTGGTCAGCCGCGAAAGCACCTCGCCGCTCTTGCTTTTCCAATAGAAGTCCATGGAGAGGTCGTGCAAATGCTGGAAGAGGTCCTCGCGCAGCTTCTGGGTGATCTTTTGGCTGAGCCAGCTCATGAGGTAGCCTTGCGTGTAGGTCACCACGAGCTTGAGGAAGAAGATGACGGGGATGGCCAGGACCACGAGCAGGAGCTTCTGCGGATCGGTCTTTTCGAAGAGCTGGTTGACGGCCGGGCCGACGATGTAGACGGTCGCGCCGTTCAAGGCGGCGACGGCGAACATGATCAGGCAGGCTTGGACAAAGCGCCGGCGATGCGGCTTGAGGTAGGGCAGCAGGCGGCGGAGGGCCGTCACGCGCCTATCTTATCAAATTCGCTCCGTCATCGCCCGTCGTAGAGCGAGGCGAAGGGGCCAGCGAGGTCTTCGCGGCACCGCGCGACGTCCGGGCGAAGTTCCGCGTCGATGTCGGCGAGGGGAGTCCGGTCCTTCGCGGCGATCTGGTCCGCGTGCTGCCGCGCGTAGTAGGCCGCTTTCGGGTCCTGGATTTGAGAGGCCTTTCCCTTCAGGTCGTCGGCCAAGTCGCAAAAGGCCAGGGCCTTGGCGCCGGCGAAGCCCTTGGGAAGAGGCGAGCGCATCGCGTCTTGGTCTTCTTCGATCTCGGCGACGAGGTCGACGCGCCTTTGCGCATCGCCGCGGAAGCGGCGCAGCCACGTCATGGCGCCGGAGAGGGCGGCGGCGTAGGCGCGCTGCGCCGGCGCCAGCAACGCCTGGGTGCTCGCCCCGCCGCTTTCCGCCGCCGACGCCGCGGCGCTGGCATAGCGGTACGCGGAGTCGGGCTCATCCTCTCCGTAGGCCTGGGCCAAGGCGAGCAGGCCCTGGACCCGGATCGCCGGGTAGCGCTGCTTTTCGAAGCGCGCCGTGTCGTCGTCGCTCTCCGTCTGCCGGGCATTCGCGGCGTCGGCCCCCCAGCCGAAATAAGCCTTCACCTGGGCGAAGAGGCCGTCCTGCCGGGCGGCCTCCTCGCGCATCTTCTGGAGGTCCTGGAGCTGCGGCAGCGTCGCCGCGCTCTCCGGCCAGGTGGCGAGGTACTCGCGCGTGATCCCGTCCTGCCAGCCTCGGAAGTCGGTGACGAAGCGCTCGTAGCCCGCCAGGTAATTCGGCGCCACCGCTTGCAGGCGTCGGAGCGCGCCCGCCGGATCGCGCGCGAGCTGCTCGCCGATGAGCTCGTTTTGCTTGCGGTAAGCTTCCCATTCGTCCGGTATCACGTCCGCGCCGGGGAGCATGCCCCGGTTCATCGCCGTGTCCACCCGGTCGCGCCGGTCCTGCCAGGCGTGAGTCAGCTCGTGGATGATGGCGATGTCGTTGTCTTGAACGAACTGATTCATGGCGCGGTCGTCCTTGCCGAGGTAGTCGGCGACCGCCTGGGGCGTCGATAGCTGGAGGCGCAGGGCGGCCTGCTGCGAGGCCGGCGCCGCGGCGACGACGGCGTTGACGATGTAGGTCTCGTTGAGTACCAGATCCTTGGCTCCCGAGTCGTAGAAGGCGCCGTAGCGCGCGTCGTCGCGCAGTTCGAGCATGGCGGGCAGCTCGAGCACGCCCTTGCCGTTTCGGAAATGAGCGAGGAGTTTTCGCCCGGTCTCGTATTGCGAAAGGTCGGCAGCCACGTCTTGACGCATCTTATCGCCCAGCCGCTGCTCGGCCGCGTCGAAATAGGCGGCGCGCACGGAGGCGGCGCTCCGGCCCGCGGGGGCCTCGACGGCATCGGCCGCCGTTTGGGCCATGGCTTGGTCGGACAGCGCGCGCTGCCCCAGGTAGCGCGTCCAGAACGCGTCGAGCAGCGGCTTGGAGGGGCCCGCGCCGGAGGCCGAGAGGAGCTTCGCCAGATCGGGCGGGAAATGCGATCCCGCCGCCCGCTCGAGCTCGTCGAGCTTCTGGTAGTTCTGCGGCGACAGCGGCTTGCCCGGGTCCTGGCCCTGCAGCACGGCGTTCATGCGCTCGATGGCGCCGTAGACCTTGCCCTGCCCGAGGATGTCGAGCAGCTGCCGGCCCCGGGACAGACTGATGGGCGCATGGGTGCGCGGCGAAAGGATGGCGCCGTCGCCGTCGTCGAAGCGGTAAGTCATCATCTGCAGGGTCATGCGGGCGTCCTCGAAGCGCTTGCGTTCCTGCGGCGAGAGGGTCCGCAGGTCCAGGGGCGCATCGGGGTTGGGCGCCGGCGCGCCGAGGGCGCTGCCGGTCAGCCAAAGGCAGGCGAGGAGGGCGGAGGGGTTCATGCCTTGAGGCGAGGATAGCCCCGGCGGCGGCGAATTTCAAGAGGTTTGACAGCCCCGGCGAGGCCATGATATCGTAGTCGTATGACGACGACGACCGCTTCCGAAATTCACAGCGATCTCCAAGCTTTTTTGCGCAAATCCCCCCACAAGCTGCTGATCGGCGGCCAGTGGCTGCCGGCGGCTTCGGGCAAGACCTTCGAGGCCTACGACCCGGCGACCGGCGAGGCGATCGCGCGAGTAGCGGAGGCCGCCGCCGAGGACGTCGACCGGGCGGTCAAAGCCGCGCGCGCCGCGCTCGACGGCCCGTGGGCGAAGATGAGCCCGGCCGAGCGCGAGCGCGTCCTGCACCGCGCCGCCGATCTCATCGAAAAGCACGCCGAGGAGCTGGCGCAGCTCGAGTCGCTCAACAACGGCAAGACGATCCGCGAGGCCAAGAGCGGCGACCTCCCCCTTTCCGTCGCGCTGTTTCGCTACTACGGCGGCTGGCCCACCAAGATCCACGGCGAGACCGTTCCGGTGTCCGTGCCCTACTATCCGGGCGCGAAGTTCCTGCACTACACGGTGCGCGAGCCCGTCGGCGTCGTCGGCGCGATCATCCCGTGGAACTTCCCTCTTCTCATGGCGGTGGAGCGCCTGGCGCCGGCGCTGGCTTGCGGCAACGCCGTCGTGCTCAAGCCCGCCGAGCAGACGCCGCTGTCCGCGCTGAGGTTGGGAGAGTTGCTGCTGGAAGCCGGGCTTCCGGAAGGCGTCGTCAACGTGGTGCCCGGCTTTGGCGAGACGGCCGGCGCGGCGCTCGCCGCCCACCCGGACGTCGACAAGATCACCTTCACGGGCTCGACGGAGGTCGGCCGCAAGATCATCCAGGCGTCGGCCGGCAACATCAAGAAGGTCTCGCTCGAGCTCGGCGGCAAGTCCCCCAACATCGTATTCGCCGACGCGGACCTCGAGGCCGCGGCCAAGGGCATGTTCATGGGCATCTTCTACAACCAGGGCCAGACCTGCTCCGCCGGCTCGCGGGTCTTCGTCGAGCGCTCGAAGTTCGAGGAGCTTGTCCACGCGCTCGCCGAGCGCGCCAAGACCGTGCGCCAGGGACCGGGACTGGACCCGAGGACGCAGATGGGGCCGCTGGTCTCCGAGGAGCAGAAGCGCCGCGTGCTCGGCTACATCGAGGCGGGCAAGAAGGAAGGCGCCAAGCTCCTGGCGGGCGGCGAGAGCGGGGCGGGCAAGGGCTATTTCGTCAAGCCCACGGTGTTCTCCGAGGTCAAGGACGGAATGAAGATCGCCCAGGAGGAGATCTTCGGCCCGGTCGTCTCCGTCATGCCCTTCGACAGCGTCGACGAGGTTGTTTCCCGGGCCAACGGCACGCCCTATGGGCTCGTCGCGGGTCTTTGGACCAAGGATATCAAGAAGGCTCACCAGCTCTCCCAGCGCATCAAGGCGGGCGTCGTCTGGATCAACTGCTACCAGTTCGTCGACGCGGCCGCGCCCTGGGGCGGCTACAAGCAGAGCGGCTACGGCCGCGAGAAGGGACAATATGCCGTCGACCTCTACACGCAGCTCAAGAGCGTATGGGTGGATCTGAACTGATCCTCCAAGAGACGCGCGGCTCCCTCGCGCTCCTGCGGCTCAACCGCCCGCAGGCGCTCAATGCCCTCAATCACGCGCTCATGGACGAGCTCGAGAACGCCCTCGACCGGATCGAGAAGGATGCGGCGATCCGCGCCGTCGTCATCGCGGGCAGCGAGCGGGCGTTCGCCGCCGGCGCCGACATCAAGGAGATGGACTCCAAGACGAGCGAGCAGATGTCGGCCGACCCGCATCTCGGCCGCTGGGACAAGCTCGGCGCCTTTCCCAAGCCGACGATCGCCGCCGTCTCGGGCTTTGCCCTCGGCGGAGGCTGCGAGCTGGCGCTGGCCTGCGACATGATCGTCGCTTCCGAGTCGGCGGTTTTCGGCCAGCCCGAGATTCTGATCGGCGTCATTCCCGGCGCGGGCGGCACGGTCCGCTTGGCCAAGGCCCTGGGTAAGCAGCGGGCCATGGAACTGGTGCTGACGGGCCGGCGGGTCACGGCGCGGGAAGCCGCCGCTTTGGGCTTGGTCAACCGCGTGGCTCCGGTCGAGTCCTATCTCGACGAGGCGCTCAAGCTCGCCGAGCAGGTGGCCGCGCAGCCGCCGCTGGCGGCGCGCGCCGCCAAGACCTCGATCCTGCACGCCTTGGACGTGGGACTCTCGGACGCGCTGTCGGCGGAGCGGCGCCTGTTTTGGGAGCTCTTCGACACGGAAGACCAGAAGGAAGGCATGAAGGCATTCGTCGAGAAGCGCAAGGCGGTGTTCCGTGGGCGCTGAGACGGCCGTTTCCGAGCTCCTGGTCGAAAAGTCCGAGGGCGTCGTCACCGTGACCCTCAACCGGCCCGACGTCCTCAATTCCCTGACGATGTCCATGATGGCGGGGTTGACGAAGGCGCTCAAGGACGCGGAAAAGGACAAGGAAACCCGTTGCGTGATCCTCACGGCGGCCGGCCGGGCCTTTTGCGCCGGCGCCGACCTCGGCGACTTGCACCGGCGGCAGGCCGCGAAGGCGTTCTCGCTTGGAGACGAGCTGCGCGACCATTTCAACCCCCTGATCCTCCAGATCCGCCGCATGGAGAAGCCCGTCATCGGGGCCGTCAACGGCCTGGCCGCGGGCGCGGGCGCGAGCCTGATCCTCTCGTGCGATCTCAAGGTCTGCGCCGACTCGGCCCAGTTCATCAACGCTTTCGTTAAAGTGGGCTTGGTCCCCGACTCCGGGATGACCTATTTCATGCCGCGGTTTTTGGGACTGTCCCTCGCCCTCGAGCACGCTTGGACGGCCAAACCGGTGACGGCACAGCAGGCTCTTCATTTCGGCTGGGTCAACCGCGTCGTCAACGCGCAGGACGTCCAAGTGCAGGCCCGCGAGCTCGCGCAGGAGCTGTGCCGCCTGCCGCCGCTGGCCCTCGCGCTCACCAAGCGCGCGATGAACCAAGCCCTCGAGAACACTCTCGAGGGGCAGATGGAATACGAGGCCCAGCTGCAGGAAGTCCTGGGCAAGACCAAGGACCACGCCGAGGGCGTCCGCGCGTTTCTCGAGAAGCGCGCCCCCGTCTTCAAAGGAGAATAGCTTTATGGCCAAAGAGCCCGAGCGCGTCAAGCAAGAGAAGCTGCAGGAAAAGCTTTCCCGCGGCGGAAAAGTGGAGATGCTCGACGAGATGACCGACGAATATCGCGGCCACCTGACCCATCTCATGATGATGCAGGCCGACTCCGAGTTGGCCGGGGCCTTCGGCTACGTCCCCTGGATCACGAAGTCCCCCGACATCAAGGAGACCCTCCAGGTCGCGCAGATCGTCAAGGACGAGGTGCGGCACGCGCGCGTGATGTACCGGCTCCTCGAGGGAGTCGGCGTCGACGTCGACAGATACTACAAGGAGCATAACTTCAATCTGCGGGTCGACCAAGCCGACATCGGCACGCTGCGCGTGGCCGACGACAAGCGCGTCAACATCTTCTACTACCCCATCGAGACGTGGTTCGACTTCATCATGTTCAACTTCTGCATGGATCGCGGCGCCGGCCATCAGTTGGAGGACTCCCTCGACTGCTCCTACAAGCCGTGGTGCGAGGGCATGGAGGGCATCTTCAAGGAAGAGGCCATGCACATGGCCCACGGCGACCAGTGGACGCAGCGGCTTTCCGAGGATTCCAAGACCCACGCGGGGCTGCAAAAGGCTCTCGACAAGTGGTACCCGCGCACGATGAACATCTTCGGCCGCAAGGACTCCCCCAAGAACGCGATCTACCGCAAGCTCGGCCTAAAGAAGCGCGACAATGAGGAAGTGCGCCAGGCCTTCGCCAAGGACGTCGCCGGCCTTTGCGCGAAGTTCCGCCTGCGCGTGCCCGACTGGAAGCCCGAAGCCTCCAAGATGTCCGAAGAGCCCTTCATCCCGGGCTGAACGGTGATCCACCGCGTCGGTGTTGTCGGCGCCGGCACGATGGGCTGCGGCATCGCCCAGCTCTGCGCGCAAAGCGGCTTCGCCGTCAAGGTCTTCGACTCCCAGGCGGCCGCGCTCCAGAGCCTGCCCGATCGGCTCAAGAAGGGTTTGGATGCCGGGGTCCTGCGCGGAAAGCTCACGACGCACCAAGCCGAGCGGGCATTCCACTCCGTCGCCGCGTCCGAATCGCTCGAGGGCCTTTACGGCGCCGAGTTGATCATCGAGGCCGCCGCCGAGGACCTGGCGGCCAAGAAGGATATCTTCTCGAGGCTCGACGCCGCCTGCCCGGACGGCATCCTCGCCACCAACACTTCGTCGCTGTCCGTCGCCGGCGTCGCCGAGGCGGTCGAGCACCCGGAACGGGTGCTGGGCATCCACTTCTTCAATCCCCCGGTCGCCATGAAGCTGGTCGAGATGGTGAGAACGCCCCAGACCGCCCCCTCGGCGTTTCGCGAGGCCTGGGACTTCGTGCTGTCGGGCCTTCGCCGCACGCCCGTGGACGTCAAGGACACGCCCGGCTTCATCGTCAACCGCGTCATGCGGCCCTATTATCTCGAGTGCCAGCGCGCGGCCGCGCGGGGCAGCGGCATCGCGGCCCTGGACGAGGCGGCCCGCAAGGCGGGCGGCGTGCCGATGGGTCCTTTCGAGCTGATGGACCTCATCGGGCTCGACGTCAACCTCGCCATCACCAAATCCCTCTATGAGGCTCTGGGTCGTCCGGACCGCTTCAAGCCCCAGCCCTTGCAGGAGAAGCTCGTGGCCATGGGCCAGACGGGCCGCAAGGCCGGCCGGGGGTTTTACGTGCACAATGGGAAGGACTTCCCGTTCGAAAACCCCGAGGCCGCCGCTCTGGTCGCCCCCGCCGGCGGCGCGAGCGCCTCGGACGCCTGGCATCGCGTGATCGGGGCCGTCATCGCCGAGGCGCAGATGGTTTTCGAGGAGGGCTCGGCCGGCAAGGCCGACATCGACTTGGCGATCAAACTCGCTATGAATTTCCCAAAAGGACCGTTCGAATGGCAAAAGGCCGGCGAGCCAAAGGCCGCGTAGCGCCGCTGCCGCCGCGCCTGGGCGACGCCGTGGCGGCCAACCGGGCCGTTCTGAAGGTCCTGGACAAGCACGGGATCACGTTCTGCGCGGGCTGCTACCTGACTCTGTTCTCGTCGCCCGAAAAGGCCGCTCTCTATCACGCTGTGCCCGATGCGGGGGCGTTCCTAAGGGACCTGCGCCGGGCTCTGCGGCGGCAGGCATAGGCGCAATCTCACCCAAAGCATCTCTTGCCAGAGAGTGTCGCGGCGGCAGGCGGGCAGCGCGCGGGTCCAAGGCTCCAATTCGTCGCCCCGAATGCCGTTGAGAAGGCTATCCCAAAGACGCTCGAGCGTCCCGTCGCGCAGCCACCGATCGAGACGCCGAAACGCCGTGCGACGCGAGCCGAAACGCTCCGGCAGTCGTTCGAGGAAGCGCGCGCGGTTGCGGAGCGTCCAGAGGATCGCCTCGAAGGCGGCTTTATCGCTGGCGCGCGGGCGGCCGCCGCGACGCTTGGCCTTGCGAAACGGCCGCTTGTATCGCGGCAAGAGCCCCTTGATGGAATCCCATTGGGTCTCGCTGAGCCCCGGCCATTGATCGTCCATAATCTATATACGAACGAAGGGCGGGTTTAGTTCCAGAATCTCGGATTTTTCGGTTCTCGTCGAGGGTTTTGGCATGCCGTCGTCGCCCGACGAGATTCGCGTCGGCAACTGATGACTTCGAGCTAGCGATTCTGGCATGCCAAAACCGGGGGCTGCTTCGCTCGAAACGGGGCAGCTGGCGCCGTCGGAGAATCCTGGCATGCCAAAACTCGCGTCGGGAATTCGAGATTTTCGATTAGGTCGTGTCGCTGCCTAATAGCGCAGGCGGTAGTTCAGGCCGAGTTGATCGGCCGTCAAATGGCCATTCTGCATGCCCCAATAGGCCGCCAGCACGATAGGCTTGTCCTTCCAGCCGAGTTCGAGGCCGCCCAGTTGATAAGGGTCTCCCCGGGCGGCGATGGCCGTTCGGATGCGGGCTGCGGCGCGCAGGTCGATGCCGAGCCTTATGTCGCCGGCATGGGCGTCGACGTGAAGGCCGTTGAGGTAGAGGAACGCGCCGCCGATCAAAGTCGACATGGCCGCGAATCCAGGGCTCCAGTTGTCGCTGTCTTTGAGGTAATCGCCGGAGTCGCGTCCGAACCGCTGCAAATGATGGCGCTGGAAGATGGCGTCGCGAAACGAGTCGACGAAGACGCTGACTTGCTGTTCGGCGGCCCAGTTCTGCCATTGTTCGAGTTGAGACGCGGTGTAATAGCCGTTGTTCGTCACGCCGGCCGGGTAAGTTTCCAGCATCTGGTGAGCGAGGCGGTCTTCCTTGGTGCGCAGGGCCTTGCGGAAGGCGTCGTAGGAGTCGGTCTGAGGCGACGGGGAGAGTCCCCGGCTCATGCCTCTGGGAAGAACGGTGTCGATGACGTGCACGCGCACGAAATCGTAGAGGTGGTCGGTGGCGTCCTCGACGGCGCGATAGGCGGGCCTCATATATTTGTCCAGGGATCCGCCGATGTCGCCGCGGAAGATAGGCACCTGGCTTCTTTGCCCGAAGAGAGGCTCGCCGGCGTCTCCGGGCGTCTGAACTTTCTGAGCGCGCAAGGTCGGGACTTGAAGGGGGCCCTCGACGAAGCCGAGCGCCGGATCGACGGTCTGCCCGGCCCATGCCGCGGCCGGCGCCGCGATGAGCGCGAAGCTCGCCAAGACGGCCAGGACGGGCTGTCTCATGGATCAAAGACCCAAACCAGCTACCGTTACATCATAGCAGCGCGGCTAAGTCGGATTTATTGCGGGCGGGAAAATCTTTGGTCAAACGCGAAGCGCAGGCGCGCCAGACGTTCGTAGAGCGCCCCCCCGACGAGCCGCGCCCCTGGCAGCCGGAGGAGCGGCGCCGCGAGCCACAGCGACGGCAACAGGAGGCTCAGCCGCCTCAAAGCGGCGAAGCCGGCCGTCAGGCGGCCGCCGTCCTCGAGGAGATGGATCTTGGTCTCGCAAGCGGCGAGAGTCAGCCGGGGATCCAGGAGGGCCGGGTCGCGGCGCCGGAAGTCGACGAGCTCGACTTGACCTAGGAAGTCAACGAGCGCCAGGCGCCGGGCCGCCCGGACGCAGAAGCAGCAGTCGCCGTCAAACAGAAGACGGGCGCGGCGCATCGAAATAGGCGAGAAAAGCGTCGGCGACCGTCCGCAAGACGGCCTGGAAGTCGAGCCGGCGGCCGAGGAGGCCCTCTAAATCGGTCATCTGCTCGGGCTGGAGATTGCAGGGATAGATCGCCCGGAAAGGCTCCAGGTCGCAGCAGACGTTGAGCGCGAAGCCGTGGTAGGAGATTCGATCCTTGACGGCGACCCCGATCGAGGCCACTTTCCGGCCCCGACACCAGACGCCGGTGAAGCCCTTCAAGGTCTCCGCCTCGAGGCCGAGAGGACGCAAAGCCTCGATGAGCACCGCCTCGAGGGATCGAAGGTAAGACCGGGCCGTCAGCCCGCGTTTGTGAAGGTCCAGGATGGGATAGCCGACGAGTTGCCCCGGGCCGTGGTAGGTGAAGTCTCCTCCCCTCTCCACGATGCGATAGGGATGGGGCAGCGGTGCGGGGGCCACGGCCTTGGAGGAAACGCCGCAGGTGTAGACCGGCGGATGCTCGACGAGCAGCAGCGTATCTGAGCCTTGGCCGCGGAGCCGCTCGGCGACGAGGAGGCGCTGGAGGCGCCAGACCTCGTCGTAGTCCTTGAGCCCGAGCGCCCGGATCAGCACGTCAGACGCGTCCGGGCGTCAGGATATGGATCGCCTGCCCGACCGCCGCCTCCGCGGCCTCCTGGAAGGACTCGTTGAGCGTCGGGTGCGGGTGGATGGTCGCCGCCACGTCCTCGATGGTCGCTTCCAGCTTGACTGCCAGGCAGGCCTCTCCGATGAGGTCGGAGGCGCTGGGGCCCACGAAGCCGGCTCCCAGGATCCTGTGGCTCTCCTTGTCCGCGATCACCTTGCAAAAGCCCTCGGGCTCGCGCACGGCCTGAGCGCGTCCGGACGCCGAAAACGGGAAGCGCCCGACCACGACGTCCACGCCCCGGGCCTTCGCTTCGGCCTCGGTCTCTCCGACAAAGGATATCTCGGGATCGGTGAAGACGGCCCACGGCACCGCGCCGCGCTCTTCCTTGGAGAATCCGGCGATCACCAACGCCGCGATGATGCCCTCGCGCGAGGCCTTGTGCGCCAGGTACGGCGCTCCGACGACGTCGCCGGCGGCGAAGATGTTTGGGCAGCTCGTGCGTTGCTCGTCGTTGACTCGGATGTGGCCCTTCGCGTCGGTCTCGACGCCGGCGGCCTCGAGACCGAGGCCCTTGGTCACGGGCGCGCGGCCCACGCTGACGAGAACCTTGTCGGTCTCTAGGACTTTCTCGCCCTCGGGCGTCTCTATCGTCACGGCCAAGCCCTCGCCCGACGGCGCCGCGCTCTTGGCCTTGCTCTGGAGATGCACCTCGACGCCGAGCTTTTGGAGATTGCGGGTGACCGGGACGACGAAGTCTCCATCGATGCCGGGCAGGACGTTCGGCATGAACTCCACGACGGAGACCTTGCTGCCGAGCTTGGCGTAGAAGGTGCCGATCTCGAGGCCGATGACGCCGCCGCCGATGACGACGAGGCGGTCCGGCGCCTGCGGCAGTTCCAGGGCCTCCTTCGAGCTGAGAATCTTGTGGCCGTCGAAGGCAAAGCCCGGGATTTGAATGGGCCGGGTCCCCGTCACGATCAGGGCATGCTCGAAGGTCACAGTCTCCACGCCGGCGGACGTGCGGACCTCGGCTGAGTTGGGGCCCGTGAGCTTGGCCTCGCCGGCCAGGACGTCCACCTTGTTGCCTTTCTCCAGGCCGGCGATGCCGCGCACGAACCCGCCGACGAGCTGGTTCTTCCAGGCCTGGACTTTCGCCCAATCGAGGGTGCAAGAGCCCGCGTCGAGACCATACGGAGCGGACTTCTTCGCCTTGTAGAGCTGGCCGGCGGCGTGGATCAGGGCCTTGGACGGGATGCAGCCGTAGTTGAGGCACTCGCCGCCGAGCTTGTCTTTGTCGACGAGCAAGGTTTTCTTCCCGAGCTTGCCGAGCTTGATCGCGGCCACGTAGCCGCCGGGTCCGGCTCCCACGACGAGGACTTGCGTTTCGATGGCCATGGTTCGATTAGAGCAGCGTGCGAGGGTTTTCCAGGTGCTTGATCAGGGTGTTCATGAAGCTCGCGGCCTGGGCCCCGTCGTTGACGCGATGGTCGAAGGAGAGCACCAAGTTCGCCATGTCGCGGATCTGGACGGAGCCGTCGCGCACGACCGGGCGCTTTTGCAGCTTGAGGATGCCGAGAATCGCCACCTCCGGATAGTTGATGATCGGGGTCGCGAAGAGCCCGCCCAGGGGCCCGATGTTGGTGATGGTGAAGGTTCCGCCCTGCAGTTCGGAGACTTCGATCTTGCCGGAGCGGGCCTTGTCGGCCAGGCGGTTGAGGTCGGCGGCCAAGGCCCAAAGGTCTTTGCCTTCCACGCCCTTGATCACGGGCACGATCAGCCCCGATTCGGCCGAGGTGGCGACGCCGAAGTTGTAATAGCGCTTGCGCACGATCGCCCCGCCGGCCTCATCGAGGACGGCGTTGAAGTTCGGAAACTCCTTGAGAGTCTTGAGCAGCGCGCGCATGACGAAGGGCAGGTAGGTGAGCTTGATGCCGCGCGTGGCCGCCTCCCCCTTGAGCTGCTCGCGCAGCGAGACCAGAGCGGTCCAGTCCGACTCGTCCATGTGCGTGACGTGGGCGGCGGTGCGCACGCTCTGGGCCATCTTTTCGGCCGTCTTGCGGCGGATGCCGACGAAAGGGACGCGTTCCTCGGCGCCCCCGTCCGCGGCCGCGGCGGCCGTCGCGGTCTTGCCTCCCGAAGCCGCCGCCTTGCGCACGTCGTCTTCGGTGACGCGGCCGCCGGGGCCGGTGCCCTGGACGGAGGCCAGATCGACCTTCAGGTCGGAGGCGAGCTTGCGCACGGCCGGCGTCGCCGACACGGTGGCCGTCGAGGAGGCGGCCGGGGCTTGGCGTTGGGCCTGCGGCGCGGGCGCGGCGGCGGGCTTATGCCCGTCGGCGGCCAGCGCGGCGCCGCCGGCCAAGTCGAAAGAGACGAGCGGCGCGTGCACCTTGACCTTCTCCCCCTCCTTGGCGAAGAGCTTGACGATCTTGCCGTTTTTGGGGCTCGGGATTTCCACCTCGGCCTTATCGGTCAGGACGTTGCACAGCGGCTGGTTCTCCTTGACGGAGTCGCCTTCCTTGACGTGCCACTTGACGACCTCGCCCTCGGTGAGGCCCTCTCCGATGTCCGGCAGCTTGAATTCGTAATTCATGTCGTTTGACTCCTTCGCGCCAGCCTTTGGACGGCGTGCCATGCAAATAGAGCGCCCTGGCCGATCGAGAACAGCGACGCGACCTTGCCCGGCCAGCCGTGGATCACGAACCTGACGGCCTCGTAGGCGCGCCCCACCCAGGGGCTGCCGAGCAGCTGCGTGTGCACGCAAAACGCCAAATAGGCGACGAGCCCGCCAGCGTAACCCAGGATAGCATATTCGTTGATCTCCCCCGTGCGCTCGGCGTAGGCGGCGCCGAGCACGAGATACGTGAAGGCGAAGCCGGCGGCCTGATACGCGAGAAAGTAGTCGGTGCCGCCCTTCTCGCGGATGATGCCCAAGGCCAGCACCGCCGAGAACGCCACTCCGAGGGTGAAGTTGTAGCCCACGGCGAGCAAGGCCGCCAGCGAGTCGTCGAGGCAGTCGTGAACCTTGAGAACGGCGAAGCTGAAGATCTGGGACAGAAACCAAAACGCCCCGGAGAGCGCCGAAAGGAAGAATGCGATCTCGACGACGGGATAGCGCCGTCGCAGGACGAGGACCCAGACCTTATAGGCGTCGCGCCACTCGATGAGCCGGGTGACGGCCGGCACCGCCGAGTCGAGCGTCATCTAGAACGACAGCGTCTCCTTGGCGGCCAGCGCCACGCGCTCGGCGTCCGGGATATAGAAGCGCTCGAGGCGAAACAGCGGCATCCGGATGTCCCAGCTTCCCACCCTCCTGACCGGAGCCTTGAGCTTGAGCAAGGCCCGTTCGGATATGAGCGCGCAAAGTTCGGCGGCCCAGGAGCCCATGTTCGGAGCCTCGTGGGCGATCACGACGCGGCCCGTCTTCTCGACGGTCGAAAGCAGGGACTCGAGGTCGACGGGGGCCAGCGTGCGCAAATCGAGAACCTCGGCCGAGATACCGTCCTTGGACAGCTCCTCGGCGGCCTTGAGGCAGGTGTGAACCATCGCGCCCCAGCAGATCAGGCTGATGTCGCCGCCCTCGCGGGCCAGGCGGGCCTTGCCGAGCGCAGTCTCGTAGGGCCGCTCCGGCACCGGGCCGCGAGCGGCGCGGTAGAGGAGCTTCGGCTCGAAAAAAACCACCGGGTCCGGATCCTTGATCGCGGCGATGATGAGGCCTTTGGCGTCCTCGGGCGTCGATGGCACGACGACCTTAATGCCGGGAGTGTGACAAAAATAGGCCTCCGGGGACTCCGAATGGTGCTCGGGCGCGTGGATAAGGCCTCCGTGGGGCGCTCGCAAAACGAGCGGGACGGTGTTATGCCCGCGGCTGCGGTTGCGCAGGCGCCCGAGGTGACAGACCACTTGGTCCAGCACGGAGGGCAGAAACCCGTCGAATTGGATCTCGCAGACGGGACGCAGGCCGGCGACGGCCAGGCCGATGGACGCGCCCATGATGCCCAGTTCGGCCAGCGGCGTATCGATAACCCGCTCGCCGCCGAACTTCTGGTATAACCCCTCGGTCACGCGAAAGACCCCGCCGTTGACGCCCACGTCCTCGCCGAGAATCAGCACGCGCTCGTCCGCTTCCATGGCTTGGCGCAGGCCCTCGTTGATCGCCTGCACGAGATTGAGCTCGCGCGTCGCGGTTCCATTGGCCGCGCTCACGGGAACCTCCCTTCCGCCGGCGGCAGCGCCGGGACCTCTTGGCGGTCGGCCTTGAACTCCAGGAGCTTCTCGAGCTGCGCTCGCTGCTCGACGAGCGGCCATGGGGCCCGCTCGTAATTCTCGGAGAACATGTCGAGAGGATTTGGCGGCGGGAAGGCCTCATAGGCGTCCACCTCGGCCTGGACCATCGCCTGGGCCTGGTCGAGCAGCGCATTCTCGCGAGCCTCGTCCCAAAGCCCGCGTTTCTCCAGATAACGGCGCAGGCGCGGCACCGGGTCCTTGCGCTTCCAGGCCTCGACCTCGGCCGAGGAGCGGTAGCGCGTGGCGTCGTCGGCCGTGGTATGGTGGCCGAGCCGGTAGGTCTCGCACTCGATGACGCTCGGGCCTTGGCCGGCGCGCGCGCGCGCGATCGCCCGGGTCGCCGCGGCCCAGACGGCCAGCGGATCGTTGCCGTCGACTTGCAGGCCGAAGACGCCGTAGCCGTGCGCCTTTTGAGCCAGAGTCTTGGCGGCGGCTTGGCGCTCGCGCGGCACGGAGATCGCCCAGTGGTTGTTCTCGATGACGTAGATGGCCGGCAGCTTGAACTGCCCGGCGAAGGTCAGCGCCTCATGGAAGTCTCCCTTCGACGAGGTCCCGTCGCCGAGATAGGTCAGCGCGACGGACCCGTCCCCCTTGAGCTTGGAGGCCCAGGCCAGGCCGGCGACTTGCGTCAGATGCGTGCCGACTGGGATCGAAAAGATCATGTCGCGCTCTTGGCCGAAGCGCACGCCGCGGTCGTCGCCGGCCCAATAGAGGAGCGAGTAGCGCAGCTGCATCCCGCGGGCATAGTACGCGCCCTGGCCGCGGTACGTCGGCACCAGCCAGTCGCGGGGCTCCAGGCACAGCGCCGGGATGACTTGACTGGCCTCCTGGCCTAGGATCTGGGGATACGTGCCCAGGCGTCCCTGGCGCTGGAGCTTGATCGCCCTCTCGTCGAAGAGGCGAATCTCCACCATCTTGCGGTAGATGTCGAGCAGCACCGGTTCGGGGACGTCCACGGAAACGGCCGCATCGATGCAGCCCTCGGGGCTCAAGATCTCGAGGCGCTGGGTTTTCTCCTGCGAGACGGTCTCAAGCGCCATGGCGCGCCTCCAAGAGGCCTTTGAGGAATAGCTCTCCGGCCCGATACGAGCTGCGCACGAACGGCCCGGACGCCACATAGGCAAAGCCAAGCCGCCGCGCGGCCCGGCCCAGGGCGTCGAAGCGCTCGGGGCTGAGGAATTCGACGGCGGGCAGATGAAGGGGACGGCCCGTGGGCCGAAGGTACTGGCCGAGGGTAATGATGTCGACGCCTGCGGCGCGCAGATCGCCCAAGGTCTCCAAGACCTCGGTCTCCGTCTCCCCGAGGCCGAGCATCAGCGAGGATTTGGTCGGGACGCTCGGCCGCAGGCGCTTGCTCGCCCGCAGCACCGCAAGAGACTGGTCGTAGCCCGCTTTGGCGTCGCGGACGGCGGGCGTCAGGCGGCGCACGGTCTCGACGTTGTGGGCCATGACGTCAGGGCCGGACTCGAGGACGCGCAGAAGCAGCGTCTCGTCGCCCCGGAAGTCCTGGGCCAGCAGCTCGAGCTTGAGGCCGGGACAGCGCGCCTTGACGGCGCGCACGCAGGCGGCCAAGTGCCTGGCGCCCTGGTCGGGGAGGTCGTCGCGGCAGACGGTGGTCAAGACGGCGTAGTCCAGGCCCATCTCCGAGAGCGTCTGCGCGAGCTTCTCCGGCTCCTCGGCGTCGGGCAGCGGCGCGCGCGCCGCCGTGGCGACCGAGCAGAAGCGGCAGCCTCGCGTGCAGGAGTCTCCCATGACCATGAACGTGGCCGTGCCGCCGCCCCAGCACTCGGCGATGTTGGGGCAGCGCGCCTCCTCGCAGACGGTGGACAGGCCCCGGCCCGAGGACGCCGCCTTGATGCGCTCGAAGCTCTCCCCGCCGGGAAGCTTGACCTTGAGCCAGGGCGGCAGGCGCCGGGTTTCGGCGGCCCTACTCATGGCCGCCGGCCAGGAAGCGCTCGGCCTCGAGCGCGGCCATGCAGCCCGCGCCCGCGGCCGTGATCGCCTGGCGGTAGCGCGAGTCCATGACGTCGCCGGCCGCGAAGACCCCTTGGACGGAGGTGCGGGTTCGGCCGTCGGCGGCGATGTAGCCGTTGGCATCGAGCTTGAGCTGACCGCCGAGGAAGTCCGTGGTCGGCGCGTGGCCGATCGCCACGAAGAGGCCCTGACAGGAGATTTGCGACTCCACGTTGTTCTTGACGTTGCGCAGCTTCACGCCGTCGACGTGGCCGTCGCCGAGGACCTCCGTGACGACGCTGTCCCAGATGAAGCCGACCTTCGGATTGCGCAAGGCGCGGTCCTGCATGATCTTGGAGGCGCGCAGTTCGTTGCGGCGATGGATGATGGTGACCTTGGAGGCGAACTTCGTCAAAAAAGTGCCTTCCTCGAGGGCGGTGTCGCCTCCCCCCACGACGACGACTTCCTTGCCCTTGAAAAAAAAGCCGTCGCAGGTCGCGCAGGCCGATACCCCGTGGCCCATCAGCCGCTTCTCCGAGGGCAAGCCCAGCCACTTCGCGTTGGCTCCGGTGGCGACGATGACCGCGCCGGCCCTCGCCCGCGTGCCTTCGGTCGTTTCGAGCTCGAAGGGACGCTTCGAGAAGTCTGCTTTAGCGACGTATTCGGGGATGATCTTGACGTTAAGCCGCTCGCACTGCTTGCGCATGCGGTCCATGAGCTCGGGGCCCATGACGGGCTCGGGAAAGCCGGGAAAATTCTCGACGTCGGAGGTGATCATGAGCTGGCCGCCCATGGAGACGCCTCCGAAAAGGAGCGGCTGAAGATCGGCGCGGGCGGAGTAGATCGCCGCCGTATAGGCGGCCGCGCCGGAGCCGACGATGACGACTTTGCGGTTCTCGGTTTTGCTTTCGGACATCGGGCCAAAATTATAACATTTCCGGGAAAATGGATCAGGTGAGCCTCGAAGGCATCCAGTGCTCGGTGCGCGTCGGAGTTCCCGAAAAGGAGCGACGCCGGCGGCAGAAAATCGCCATCGACCTCGCGCTGGAGACCGACGTCTCCGCCGCGGGCCGCAGCGACGACTTCCGCCTAGCCGTCGACTATTGGAGCGTCGAGAACGTCGTGCGCGAGGCCGCCGAGGCCCGCGAATGGCGTCTGGTCGAGGCCCTGGCCGAAAGCACGGCGTCGCTGATCCTGTCGCAGTTCAAGGCCGTCCGCGCCGTCCGCGTGCGCGTGCGCAAGCGCCCCGCCGTCATGCCCGGCACCCGGGAAGTCTCCGTGGAGATCCGCCGCTCCAGGCATTGACTTTCCTCCGAGGGCCCTCTACACTTACGGGGCCATGACGGCCGGCAGGAAGATTCTCATCGTCGAGGACGAGGTCGATTTCCGGGAATTGCTGCTCCACGTCCTCACCGAAAAAGGCTACCGCGTCAGCGCGGCCGGCAACGGCGAGGACGGCCTGAGGCTTTACTCCGAGGGCGCTCCCGACCTCGTCTTGCTCGACGTCCACCTCCCGGATATGTCCGGCTTCGAGATTTGCCGCAAAATCCGCGCCGAAGGCCCCCGCCCCGAGACGCCCATCCTCATCTGCACGGTGCGCTCGGAGGTGGCCCCCGTCGCCGAAGGACTCAGTTCCGGTGCCACCGACTACGTCCTCAAGCCCTTCCAAGTCTCCGACCTCCTTGAGAGAATCCAGACCGCTCTCTCGGGAGCCGTCCAGTAGCCTCGTGCCGAAGATCGCCATCTTGGACGACGATCCGGAATGGGGCGCGCTGCATTTGCGCATTCTGAAGGGCAGCGGCTTCGAGGCCGTGCACTTTCCCACGCCGGGCCGCTTCTTCGACGCCCTCCTCAGGAGCCGGCCGGACCTCCTCCTGCTCGATATGCAGCTTCCGGGAATGCACGGGCGCGAGGTGATCCGCGTCCTGCGCGCCAACGAGGAGACCAAACGGCTCATCGTCGTCGCCGTCTCGGCGCACGACGTCCAAAGCGAGCATGCCGTCAAGGCGCTCGACGCGGGCGCCGACGAATACATGGCCAAGCCGGTCGACCCCGAGTTGCTCGTGGCGCGCATCTCCGCGCTCCTGCGGCGCGGCTACGCGGCGCCGCAGGAGCACCACGAGCTCTTGACGCTGGGACCGTTGACGATCTCGCCGGAGGAGCACGCGGTCAGGCTCAAGGGCCGGGACCTGGACCTGACGAGGCTGGAATTCGATCTCTTGCTGGCCTTCGCCCGCCAGCCCGAACGGGTGCTCACGAGAAGCCTCGTTCTGGAATCGGTCTGGGGCGGCGACGCGAGCATGGGCACGCGCACCGTCGATAAGCACGTGGAGTCGCTGCGCCGCAAGCTCGGAGCCTTCGGCAAGCGCCTGGAGACGGTGATCCGCGTCGGCTACGTTCTCAAGACGGAGGACCTGAAATGAACATCTCGCTATGGATCGGCCTGGTCGCGGCCGCGTTCCTCGTGCGCTGGGGCGTCGCTCGCGCCGGCTATCTCAACGGTTCGGCCGACGTCGAGGGCATCATAGTCGTGCTCGGCGGCCTGGCCTCGGCCTTGCTCATCAATTGCAGCTTCGGCCAGCTCTTCGCCGCGGCGCGCAGCTGCGCGAAGCTTTTTCTGCCTTCTTCGCTGCCGGCTCCCGAGGACGCCATCGTCGAGGTCATTCGTCTCGCGCGCAAGGCGCACAAGGAAGGCGGCGTGCTGTCGCTGCAAGACGACGCCCGGGAGTTCGCGGGCGGCTTCCTCCACCGAGCCATCGTCGCCGCCATCGCCTCCGGCGAAGTCGATGAGACCCGTCGCATCGTGGAAGCCGAGATCCGCCAGCTGCGGGTCTCGCGCCAAGAGGAAGCCAACGTCTTTCGCACCGCCGGCACCCTTTCTCCGATGTTCGGCCTGCTCGGCACGCTTCTCGGCATGGTGAAGGTCCTGGGCTCGATGTCCGATCCCGTGAAAGCGGGTGCGGCCATGGCCATCGCGCTTTCGTCGGCTTTCCTCGGCATCGCGCTCTCCAACTTCCTGTGCATTCCCCTCGCCGGCCAGATACGCCTGGCGTCGATGAAAGAGACCATGATCTACGAGCTGATGCTCGAGGGCGTGCTCGACATCGCTTCGGGCAAGGCGCCCTACGTGGTGGAGCTGCATCTGTCCGCCTATGCCCGCGACCGCCGCGCCCAGATCGAGGCCGGCGGCGCCGCTGCGCCCGCCGGCGCGGGAGCCCAGGCGTGATCCAGCCGTCTCCCAAAAACCGCCGCCGCGGCGCCGGCCGAGCTGTGTGGGAGGAGCGCGAGGACGACCTCGAGTCCCAGCTCAACCGGAGCGCTCTTTGGGCCGTCTCCTACGGCGACATGATGAGCTATCTGCTCATCTTCTTCATGATGCTTTACGTGGGCTCGAATAGCCGCAGCCTCACGGCCCAGATGGCGAACAAGGCGATTTCGGAGCGTTTCGGAGGCAAAGGCGACGTCATCCAGGAGCTCTTCTCGAAATACGGCGTGCAGAAGATCGCCACGCTCGAGATGACGGATAATCGCATCCGCATCGTCTTCCAGGCGCCGGTCCTCTTCGATCCCGGTTCGGCCAAGCTCAAGCCAAGCTCCTTTCCGGAGCTTTTCAGTCTCGTCGGAGCGCTCAAGGAGCTGCCCAACAATCTCCAGATCGAGGGCCATACGGACGACCGGCCGCTCGGTCCTGATTCCCCCTTCAGCTCGAATTGGGAGCTTTCCTCGGCGCGCGCGTTCAGCGTACTGCGCTTTTTGGAGATCAACGGCATTCCGCCCCAGCGTCTGTCGGCGATCGGCTACGGGGAATTTCGGCCGCTCAAGCCCAATACCACGCTGACCAACCGCGCCATCAACCGCCGCATCGAGATCAACATCCTCCGCCGCGAGGAGCAATAGCGAGGTGCCTGGCTTTAACTTATTTAACTTGTTCGCAGAACAAGTTAAATAAGTTAAAGCCAGGCACCGTTAACTGTTGATTGGCACCGCTAATTCAGCGGCAGCCGGAAGATGAACCGGCTGCCGCGGCCCTCCTCGGACTCCACCCAAATCCGTCCGCCGTGGAGCTCGACGACCTTCTTGCAGATCGCCAAGCCCAAGCCGTAGCCCTGCCGCATCTGGCCGCCTTCGAGCTGCTTGAACTTTTCGAACACGCTCTTGAGGGCCATTTTGGGAATGCCCGGCCCCGTGTCTTGGACGGAAAACTCCATTTCTCCGTCCCGGGTCCCGATCTCCACCGTGATTTTCCCGCCTTCGGGCGTGAACTTCATGGCGTTGCCGATCAGGTTCATGACGACGCGTTCGACGAGGCCCGAATCGCAGGAGAGCGCGTGCGGCGCGCTGCCGCGCACGAAGTCCAAGGCGATCTTTCGAGGCTCGGCTTGGATCGTGTAGAGATCGCGCATGCTGTCGAGAATCCCTTGGACGTCGACGATCGACTTCTTGAGCTCCATGGTGCCCGACTCGAGCTTCGCCATCTGGAGGATATCCGAGACCAGGTCGCGCAGGCGGGCCGTGGCCTGCGCGGCGTAGCGCATGTACATGCGCTCCTTCTCGCTGACGGCGGCGGACTTCTGCATCGTCTCGATGAAGGCGCTGATGGCCGACAGCGGGCTGCGCAGGTCGTGGACGATGGAGTGCAGGAACTCCTCCTTCATCCGTTCCACGTTGCGCTCCATCGTCACGTCGCGCAAAAGCAGCAGGATGCCGATGTCGCGCTTTTCGCCGGAGACGGTGACGCCCTGGCAGAGGAAGACGCCGCGGTTGGAGCCGTCGCTGCCCGTCAACTCGACTTCCACGCTGTCGCTGCGCTTGCGGCGCATGATGAGCGACTGAGTCAGCTCCAGAAGCTGGGGCGAACGGATCACGTCCCGGATGTTGCGGCCGGCGCTGGGCCCGGCCAGCTCGGGCGCTCCGAGGATCAGGGCCGCCATCGCGTTGGCGTAGACGATTTCTCCCCCGAAGCCGGCCATGATGATGCCGGCCGGGATGTTGTGGACGAGGGCGGCCACCCGGGCCTTTTCCTCTATGATGCGCTCGACCTGCATGGCTTGATAGTCGCGCACCGTCTTCATCATCTGATTGAACGTGCGCGCCAGGACGCTCAACTCCCCCCAGCCGACCTCCGGTACCGGCTGCTTGAGATCTCCCTGGCCGGCGCGCCGCGCGCCGGCGATGAGCAGGTTGAGGGGCTTGGTCAGGCGTCCCGTGATCCAGAACGCCCCCGTGCCGACCAGCAGAGACAAGAGCAGCAGGAAGGCCGCGGCCTGCTCGACGAAGCGCTCGGAGTGCGAATAGGCCTCGGCCCGAGGCTGCAGGCTGAGGGCCCAGACTCCCAGCGACGGCGCGGCCGAGAACGCTCCCACCATCGTGCCCGAACTGGTGCGTATTCTCTCCAGCCAGCCTGAGGGGCCGGAAAACGGCGACTTCTTCCACGAGGGCACGGCCCCCGGGCTCATGCCCGGCAGAGGCTGGCCTCCGGCGTCGACGAGCATCAGCCGGCCGCTCGCGCCGACCTTGAGCTTGTTGATGCGCTGCCACAGCGGGCGCAGCGAGTATTCCACGTAGAGCATGCGGCCGTTGGGAAGGGGATGGGCGATCGGCAGGATGGGCATCCCTTTGACGAGGCGCGGCCGGCCGAGAGCGATGCGCCCGGTGAGGCGCATCTCCTGAACGGCCGGCTCCCGCGACCTGTCCGCGAACTCGGGCAGCGGGTAGAGGTTGGGATCGGCCAGGCGCATGACCTCATGGCCGACCGGATCGAGGATCGAGAGGACCAAAAACGAGCTGTGGACGGCCGCGGCGCGCTGAAGCGTTCGAAAATCCCGCGCGGAGTCCTGCTTCCGATCCCGCTCGAGGTCCTCCACGAACGCCAGAGAGCGGTTCATCTCGGCCACGTAGGAATCGACGCTGTCGGAGGTGATGCTCGCCAGCTCCTGATGGAAGCTCCGGGCGTTGTCGCGGACGGCCGCCGTGGAGCTGAAGATCCAGACTCCGAGGACGAGGACGGGAAAGAGCGCGAAAGCGAGGAGGATGAGGAAGAACCGCGCGAAGAGGTTCACGGAAGGGATTCTACGATAAATCCTCGGCGGGCAGCCGCACGGTCAGGCAGGCTCCGGCGCCGGGGAGGTTGGCGGCTTCGATGTCGCCGCCGCCCCGCCGTAAGAGCTTGCGGGCCAGGGCCAGCCCGAGTCCGAGGCGGCCCTTCTTTGTCGAGGAGAAAGGCGCGAAAGGCTTTTCCAAGTAGTCCTTCGGCAAGCCCTCGCCGGAGTCGGCGATCGTCAGCAGCACCCGGCCGGACGCCTCGTCGTAGGCGAGCTTGACGCTCAGCGGCCCTCCGCCGGGCATGGCGTCATAGGCGTTGCGCAAAATCTGGTTGAGGGCGCTGCGCAGCGTTTCGGGATGGACCTTGACCGAGGGCAGCTTGGGCGCGAAAGAGCGCTTGACGGCGATCTTGCGCCTCTTGAAGGCCGGACGCCAGGCCGCAAGCAGAGCGTCGACGAGGACCTCCGCCTTTGCGGGCGCGGTCTTGATCTCTCCCTCGCTCATGAACTCGGCGAGGTTGCGCAGCAGGTCGTTGGCCTCGGCAAGCGCGGCCGTGGTCAGCCGCGCGAGGGCTTTCGGTCCTTCGGGCAGGGACGCCGCCGAAAGCTGGCGCAAGCGCCCGTAAGCCGCGGCGACCGGATCGCGCAGCCGCGCGACGATGTCCTGCCAGTCGGGGGCTTTTTCGGCCTCCGCAGCGCGCGCGGCGGCCGCGGCCCTCTCGGCTTCGGCCTTTTCGGCGGCCCGCGCCACCTCCGCGGCGGCGGCCTCCGTGGAATCGATGGACGCCTGCAGGCTCGCCAGCGTCTGCTGCAGCTTCTGCTCGATCTCGGCGGCCCGGCGCCTGACCTTGGCCTCCTCGTCGCGGGCCTGGGAGGCCTGCGCCATGGCGGCTTCGACGCGGGAGCGCATGTCCTCCACGTCGGCCTGCATCTTCGAGACTTCTTCGCGGCGCGCCTCGGCCAGGCCGAGCGCCTCCGATGCCTGCCGCCGCAGAAGCTGGCCTTCCTGGCGCAACTCCTCTTCTCGCTTCTCTATCTGCGCGATCTGCGCCAGGAGCCGGGCGATCTCCTCCTCCCGTTCGGCGGCGCGCCCTTCGGCCTCCGCGGTGCGGTTGCGCAGGCGCACTTCCTCCTCGAGAAGGAGCTTCTCGCGCTCCAGCTGCTTGCGGCGCTCCCCTTCCAGTCCCTCCGCCTGCCGCGCCAAGGCCAAGTGCGCCTGGTCGAGCTGGGCCAGATCGGCCTTGGCGCGCAAGAGGTCCTTCTCCGCGCGCCGGCAGCGCGCCGCGGCGTCGTCGAAACCTTTGCGGGCGCCGTCGAGCGCCTTTTGGAGGATCTCGTTGTCGTTCTTGAGCCGGGCCGCCTCCCTGTCGAATAGCGCCTGTTCCTCGACCAGCCGCTTCTCGAGCTGCGCCGTATTTTCGCCCAGGACGGAGAGCTCCTTCTGGCCGCGATCGAAGTAGGCCAGCAGCTCGGCGTGCTCCCTGCGGGCGGCCTCGAGCGCCTCGGCGCGCGCCGCGGCCTCGCCTTGGGCTTGCTGCAGGAGCGCGGACAGCCTCTGGCGCTCGCGCTGAGCGTCTTTCCAGCGAGCTTCGTCCTCGACGCGCGCACGGCGTTCGTCGCGCTCGCGCTCCAAGACGGCTATCGCCTCGGCCTGTCGCGCCGCCTCGCGCTTCAGGGCCTCTTGATCGCGCCTGGCCTGCGCGAGCGCGGCCTCCAGTCGCTCGATCTCAGAGCCGAGGCCTTGGCCGTCCCGGCGGGCGGCATCGCAGCTCTGGCGCCAATGCTCGGACTGACGGCGCGCCTCCTCAAGCGATCCCTTGAGGAACTCCAGCTCCTTGGAGAGCACGGCGATGCGCCCCTCGCGCGCGGCGACGAGGTCTTGAGCGGCCTCGAGTGCCTCGGGGGCTCCGGCCGCGGGCGACGCCGCGGCCTCGGCCCGGGCGGCCTTCCAGCGGCGGTCGAGATCCTCGAGGAGCCGGCGCAGAGTGGGCAGGAGCAGCGAGCGATCGGAGCCGGCGGCTCTGCGCTCGAGCTCCGGAAGCGAAACCGAAGTGATCCAGCGCCAAATGCGGTCGACCGCCTGGCGCTCGCGCTCGGCGTCGCTTTCTCCGGCGAGCGTTCGCTCCCACTGAGCCGCGACGCCGGCGAGCTTGGCGCGCAGGGCGGCCAGGCTGCCGTCCGGCAGCGGCGCTCCGGAAGACGTGCGCTCGCGCAGGAGGCGCCAGCCCTCCTGGACGCGCTCGAGCTCCGAGAGCGCCCTCTCGCGGTCGCCGTCGAGGGCGAGCTGGCGCTCCTCGAGCTCGCGCAAAGCCGTCTCGACGCGCAAGGCTCGGGCCTCGATCTCGTTGCGCTGGCGCAGGGACGCCGGATCGTCGATCGCGGGCCCTTCGCCGCCCTCGGCCCAGGCGGCCAGCAGATCGCGCAGGGCTTCGAGCGACCGCCGCAATCCGCGCCAGGCCGCGGCCGGGGCCGCGCGGCCGGGAGCGCCGCGCAGCGAGCGCTTGATGTGGCGCAGATGGGCTTGCGCTTGAAGCAGCTCCTGCCGCGCGTCCTGAAGTCCCTCTGGCTCCATGGCCGTCAGACCAGGTCCGAGCTGCCCGCCTTGGTCAGGGCGATTTCCCCGCGGCCGGCCATCTCGTAAGCCTGGGCCAGGACCTTGCCGCGAGCTTCGAGCACCTTGGCGCGCGGCTGCGGCGTCTCCATCGCCTCGCGGATCAGGGATTGGGTGCCGGGAAGAAGCTGTTCCAGGATGCGGTCGACCATCTCCTGGGGCGCGCCGCGCAGGGCCAGGCCCCAATCCGGGTAGGTCACGGCCATGATCAGGCGGCGCAGGTCCGTGGGCTTGAGCCAGCCGATGTCCTCGAAGGAGAACAGGTTGCGGCCGATCTCCTGCGCGGCCTGCGGGCTGGCGCTCATCAGGTCGTTGATGAGGGCCTCTCGTTCGCCCAGCGGCAGGCGGCTGAGGATATCGGTCAGCCGGCCGGCTCCGTAGACGCCGAACTCGACGATGGCCTTGAGGCGGTTCTCGATGATGTTGAGCCGCTCGGGGTCGGCCATCGTCAGGCCGGCCATGGCCCGGGAAACGGCCATTTGGCGCGCCTGAGGCATGGCCGCGAACATGGTCGTCGCCATCTCCGGGGAAGCCTCGGTGAGATAGCCGAACAGCACGGCCAGGTCCTGCGGAGACTCGGTGAGCAGGAGCTTTCCCATTTCGGCCGGGGCCTTCTTGGACAGGAAATCGAACCGTTGCCCGAGCGCCGGCGCAGCCGGCGCTTCCCCGTCCTTGGGCTTATCGGCGGCGCCTTCCTCCGCCGCGACGCCGCCCTCGATCAGGTCGGGGATGCCCTCGCCTTCCAACTGCCCGATTTCCGGGGTCTGATCGGCCAAAGCCGCCTGCTTCTCGGCTTCCCGTTCGCGCCAGAGGCGGCCGAGCTCGTCGACGAAGCGGCGCGTCAGGCGCGAGGCCGTCAGATAGAGGGCAAGGGCCAGGAGGATGATGAGCAGCGAGACGGCGGCGACGCGCAGTTCTGTGCGCATGGACTGAGGCTGTTTGAGATATTGCAGGAAGTCCTGCAGGGTCATCTTCCAGTAGGGCATCAGCGGCGCGCGGACGATGGAGATCTCGTCGCCGCGCGCGGTGTCGATGTGGAAGAGGTCGGGCAGCACCTTGGCGGCGGCGGCGGCTTTGGCGTCGGGCAGCTTCGAGTCGAGGACGCAGGTGACCTTCAGCCGCTTGATGATGAAGCCGCTGACGCGCAGCGTCTCCTCCCGGTCTTTCTGAAAGAAGTCGAAGCGGGGCGGCGTCGTGATCGTCTGCTGCGCGGGCGCCGGAGGCGCCGCCGCCGGCTGCTGCGGTGAAGCGTCTCCCGGCAGGGGCGGCGCCAAGCCGACGTCCTGGATGTAGCCCGGAAGGTCCACGGGGCCGTCCGGCTTTTGCGCGGCAGGCGCAGCGGCTTCCCCGGGCGGCGCGTTGGCCGAGACAGCGGCGTTGTTGGTCACCGTCGTCGTCTGCCCGGGCAGATAGATGGGCGTCAGGATCTCGGTCTGCGTATGAGTGCGGCTGCGCTCGCCTTCGACGTTGACGAGCAGCTTCGCTCGTCCCGGGCCGAGCATCGCGGTCAGGAAAGCCTCTCCGGCCTGGGTCAGCTGCTGGGCGACCTGGGCTTCCTCCGGGGTGGGCACGGCGTAGAGTTGAGTGCTCGGCGGCGCGTCCGGCAGCGCGGGACTCGCGCCTCCGGCGGGAGGCGGAGCCGGCGTCTGGGCCTGGGCCTGGGACTGGCCCGCGGCGGCGCCTGACGGCGCCGCCCAAAGAGCCTGCGCGGCGCCTAGACAGCACAATGACAACGCCAGCGCCCGCGAAAGATCGCGCTTCACGGCCAGAGTATAGGCCCGGGCCATCACAGAATTATTGCGGTTTTCCTTAATAAGTCAAGAGGCGGCGGCGGGCTGCTGCGGGGACGCGGGGTTGACGGCGGCGGGCCCCCGGGACAGGGGCAGCCGGAAGTAGAAGCGGCTTCCGCGCCCTAGTTCCGACTGCAGCCCCACCGTCCCGCCGTGCATCTCGATGATCGACTTGGAGATCGCCAGTCCGAGGCCGACGCCGGTCGCCCGCAGGGGGTTGGCCACGCGCTGGAAAGGGGCGAAGACCCGGCCGATGTCCTGCGCGGCGATGCCGACGCCGGAGTCGTTGACGGAGCATTCCAGGCAGTCCTCCTTGCGCCGCAGATCCACCTGGATCTTTCCCCCGGCCTTCGTGAACTTGAGCGCGTTCGAGAGGAAGTTCGTCAGCACGTGCGCGATCAGGTCGGGATCGGCGTTGACCCTCGCAAGCCCCGGCTCGATGTGGCAGCTCAAGGCGAGGCCGGCGTTTTGGGCGCTGGGCGCGAAGAATTGCGCGGTATCCTGGACGATCTCCGAGACGTCGCAGGAGCGCGGAGAGAAGTCCAGCTTGCCGCGCTCGATCTTGGCCATATCGAGCAGGTTGGTCACGAAGTGGCTCAGGCGCCGGGCGTTGTTTTGGACGCGCTCCAAAGCGGCCCGGTCCTGGTCGCTCAAGCGGTCCGGCGAGGCGAGCAGCTCCTTGACGTAGGCTTCGATGGCGCCCAACGGCGAGCGCAGCTCGTGGGTGACCGAGGCGACGAACGTTTTCTTGAGCTTGTCGAGCTCCTGGAGGCGCTCCGACATGAGGTTGAATCCCGCTCCGAGCCGGCCGATCTCATCGTAGCCCAGCGGCGGGATTTTCTCGCCGAGCTTCCCCTCCCCGATGTCGGCCAGCGCTCTCTGGATGATCACGACGCGTCGAGTCAGCGTCCAGCTCAGCGGAAGCGCGATGACGAGGGCGAGGAAGGCCACGACCGCCCCCGCTCGTCCGACGTCGCGCAGCAGCGATCCGAGCGCCTGACGCTCGAGGTCGCTGATCGCCGCGCGGGAAAAGCCGATCTCCGTTTTGAGAGGGCTGGCCACGGCCGGCGCAGGGTTCGGCAGGGCCTCCTCGACCAAAACGGCGGAATCGTCCTTGTCCTGATCGCCGACGGTCTCCCACTTGCCGTCGATGAAGGCGCGGCAGCGCAGCACCTCCTTGTGCTCGCGCCGCAGCGCTTGGAGGTAGTCGAGCAGCATCAGCGGGTCTCGGGCGAGCAGGGATTCGGATTCGAGACGAGCCACGCTCTGGACGAGGAGCTCGCGCTTGTCACGCTGGTCGGAGCGCAGGCTCGAATACTGCAGCGAGACAAACACCATCCCGGCCGCCAGCGTGGCCGCGGCGATGGCCGCCGTCAGGATCAGGGCGAGCTTGAGGCGGATGCTCATTGCTGGCCGCCCGGGAAGTAGGCGCGGGTGCTGGGGACGCGCTGCTGGATGCGCTCCAGCGCCTTCTGGGCCTGCTCGTTATTGGGGTCGATCTGCAGGATGCGCATGAACATCGCCATCGCCTGCAGATACTCCCCGCGCGCGTAGTGCTCGACGCCCTTCTGGTAGAGGTCGGCCACCTCGCGCGGGTCGCTCGCGCTCGCGGCCTGCGCGGCCGCGGGCGCGGCGTAGGGCTGAGGCGCGGCGCCCTGCTGCGGCGCGGCTTCGTTGAGAAGGGTGGCCTGGATCGAGCCCGGCGCCTCTTGCGCGCCCGGAGCCTGGGCGGCGCCGCCCGACGGGTTCGCCGGCGCGCCGGCGCCCATCTTTTGGTCGGCCACGCGGATGTAATCCTGCATCGACTGCTGCTCGGCCGTGTTGGTCTCCAAAGGCATGGCTTTCTGCCACATCTCCACGGCCTTCTTGAAGTCGCCGGTGACGTAGTAGAGCGAGCCGAGACGCTCGGTGGCCATCAGGTTGCCGGGTTCGAGCTCGTGGATGTCGGCCAGGACGTCGCGCTCCCGGTCGCGATTGCCGTCCTTGTGGGCCTGGGCCACGCGGGCCTCGAGCCGGTCGAGGAAGCCTTGAGCGCTGTCCGGGGGCATGCGCTCGGCCTTGAGCTGGGTCATCTGCTCCAGGCGCTGCGTCAGCTTGTCGACGCGGTCGCTGGCCGGGTTGAGGCTCAGCGCGTAGGAGTCGTGCAGCATGGCCGTGCGATCATTATTGAAGAGGAAGTTCTTGATGCCGGAGGCGACCTGGACTTCGTATTTCTCCGTCGGCGCGGGCAGGTCGGGATAGAAGTAGGCGGCCGCTTGCAGGCGCTGGCCCATCTTGATGAGCGAGTCGTCGACCTTCATGTCCTTTGTGATCTCGAGGAACTTGGCCTGCGCCTGCTGGAAGTGGCCCTGTTCGACGAGCTGGCGCACGGCCGCGAACTTGGGATCGCTCAAGTCGTGCGGCGCGCCGCCGGGCTCGTAGGGATACGGCTGCTGGTTGGAGCGGGCGTCGCGCAGCTTGCCGAGAAGCTCCCGCGTGATCTCATCTTCGGGAGTCGGGGCGCCGAAGTGGAAGGTGAGCGCGACGCGGTGCGTGCCCGCCGTGCCGGAGATGCCTCCCAGCGGCATCACAAATCCGTAATCGACCTCGATTTTATTGATGCGGTAGGAAAGGCCGATGGTCATCTGGCGCCACTGCTGGTCGCCGACGCCCAGGGAGCCCCGCACGCCGAACTGGCCGTAGTCGAGGCTGGGAAAGTAGCGCTCGGCGCCGACGATGAACTGCTTGGAGCGGGTGCCGTCCGGAGCCTCGTCGTAGTGGACGTCTCCGGTCAGGTCCATCCAAAGGCTCTTGTAGGAGACGCCGCCGTGGATGTTGAAGGGCAGCTGATCGCTGCCGGCAAATCCCACGTTGGGCTGCATCAGGTGCTCGACGAAGAGGCCCGCTTGCCAGCGCCTCGGGAAGCGGTACATCAAGCCCAGGTCGGCGTCCGGCACGCTCTTGCTGCGCGTGCCGCTGAGCACGGGATCGGTGCCCAGGCCGCACTGGCCGTTGAGGCAGGCGCTGCTGGCCTCGGAGCCCGGATCGAAGGAGTGGTTGAGGTATTTGAGGTTGGCGCCCCAGTAGAGCTTGCTGCCCGAATCCCAGGCGTGCGCCTGGTGCGCGTAGGACAGGTAGACGCTCTGCTCGGCGTAAAGGCTGCTCAGGGCGAAGCGCTGGAAGGCCACGGCGACGGTGCCCTTGTCGCCGTTTTGGATGGGTTGCGCGTAGGCGAACTGCGAAAGCCCGAGGTCCGAGCCGTCGGAGAGGCCCGTGTAGAGCTGGGTATAGGAAAGCGACAACTGCGGCCGCTCGAGCTGCGCCAGGCCGGCCGGATTGTAGAACATCGCCCAGCTGTCGTCGGCCAGGCCCGTGACGGCGTTGCCCATGCCCGGATCCCGGGCGCCGGCGCCGAGGTCGTCGAAGGCGGCGAAGGAGGCCGTCGCCGCGAAGGCGAGGAGCGCCAAGAGCAGGACGGCGCGCGAGGCTTTGTTCACCGAATCACCACCACGGTGCCCGAGATGGTCTTGCTGCCGGCCGTGATCACGTAGATGTAGACGCCGCCGTGGTCGGCCCCCGAGCCGTCCCACGTCACCTTCGTCATATCCGGAGAGACGATCATGTCCGCGACCTTCCGGCCCTGGATGTCGTAAATCCTGCCGGAAACCGTCGAGAAGCTGTCGTTTTCGAGCGTGAAGACGATGTTGCGCTCCGTGCCGTTGGGCGCAAGGAAGCGGTTCGAGACGCTCTGCAGGGCGACGGCCTTGGGCGCGATCCCGCCCACGAAGCCCCGGGCCAGGCCGGCCAGCCCGAAAAGGGAGGCGAACATCCCCAGCCTCCCGGCCAGCCTCGCGCTCGTCTTCCTATGTTGTCGCAGCCTTTTCATTTGATCACCACGATGGTGCCGTTATAGTGCGTGCCGCCGCCCGAAAGCTGATAGACGTAGACGCCTCCCGATACGATCGTGCCGTTGGAGCCGCGGCCGTCCCACATCAGGCACTGCCCGGGACCGCCCGCGCAGCCGCCGCTTGGGGCGCTCATGTCGGCGATGTAGCGGCCCTGGAGATCGAAGATCTTGCCGGAGACGCTGGAAAACTGCGGATTGGCGAAATTGAAGACGGCGTTGTCGTTCTTGCCGTCGCCGTTGGGGGTGATGAACTTGTTGCTCAGCCCCGAGGGATCGAACGCGAAGCCGCCGGGAACCTGGGCCAAGCGGAGTTGATACTTGCCGAGAAAGGGCGTCTGGACGGAGATGGAGTCGCTGAGAGTCTGGACCTTGCCGTAGGCCTGGATCCAGCCGTTGCCGTTCCACCAGAACAAGCTCAGGTCTTGGGCCGTGGCGGGCGCCAGCGCCGGCCGCAGGCTGGCGATCTGGACGTTTCCGCTGGAGTCGATGCTGTAAGTCATGGTCAGATTGGCCGCGCCGGCGAGCCGGGTCGTGGGGTCGAGCGTGACGCCGCCCAGCAGGGCCTCGAAATCGACGGACGTGACCACGGGGCTGTTGCTGGAAATATCCTGATACTGGGGCGCGGCGTAGACGTAGAAGTTCGCGAGGGTGCTGGCGGCGTAGGTGGCCGGGACATCCATCATGGCGCTCTCAAACACCGGCGTCGTCTCCACGAACACGGACCAGAGGTCGTCGGTCGCCGTGCTGCGCTCGTTGGAGGGCAGCGAGAATCCCGCCGTGTTGACGGCGAAGACCCGGTAATAGCAGGCCTGCGTCTGGCACGCGGCGACCCAGGTGCTGTTGTCGACCTTGTAAGGGTTGGTGGAGACGGCCACGCAGTTCGACGGGCTCGTCGGGTCGCAGCCCGCCGTAAGATCCGTCCAGTCTCCGTCCGGAGCGTCGGGCCAAGTCGAGAGCTGGACGTCGTAGCCCTCGAGGTCCTGGGCGGGCGGCGTTCCCGTGGACGTGAAGAGGGTGCCGTCGTTGAGCATGGTCACCGCCGACCAGGCAAGAGTATTGCTCGCCGCTCCCGTGGTCAGGGCGACGTTGACCGGAACATCCGGCACGCGCGTGCAGCCCGCCGTCGTGGCGTAGTTGTAATAGTTGACGTAGGGCGTGGAGGAGACGGCGTTGCGATACCAGGGAGCCTGGGCGGGAGGCGTCCCGCTGTCCTTGCCGACGATGGCGACGAAGTACTGCGTGCAGGCCGCCAAGCCGCTGAGCTGGAAGGTCTGGCGCGACCCGCCCGGCAGGGCGTTGCCGATCGAGAAGGACGTCGAGTCGACGGTCTGGAAGTCGGACTGCGTGTTCATCTCGGAGGTGGAATAGACGGCCACGTAGCTGACCGGCGGGTTGGTGCCGGTGTAGTAGGGCGCCGTCCAAGAAAGGTCGATCTGGCCGACGACCGTCGTCGAGCTGGCCGTCAGGTCGGTGATCTCGCTGAGGCCGAGCGTGGCCACGGCGGTGGCGCCCAGCGAGAGGTTGCCGTAGAGGCCGTCGGCTTCCTGGGCCTCGATGGCGAAATAATACGTCACGCCGGGCGTCAGGCTCGTCGCCGTCATGGTCTGGAGCGTGCCGGAAATTTGCGGCGCCGGCACGCTGCCCAAGAAGCCTCCCGCGGAGAGCGCGGCGTTGAAGGCGGTCTGGGAACTCGCCGGCGAGAGGCTCGCCGTGGTGCTGTAGGCGACGACGAAATCCCGCGCGCCCTTCGTATTCGACTCGTAGCCGTCGTTGCCGGGGGCCGTCCATTGCAGATGGACGCTGCCGACCGTCGTGCCGCTGGAGGCCCAGAAGCCCGTGATCGTGCCCGGAAACTCGTAGATCGGCATCAGGCCGGCGCGGGCGTCGTAAGCGCTTCCAGAGTCCGTCATCGTGGTTTGGGCCAGCTCCCCGAAGCCGTATTGCTGGGAGTAGCTGGCCGAGGCGACGGTCTGCCCGCCCATGTCGATGTCGTCGACCACGTTCGAAAACGAGCTGCTCTTGGAACTGATCGCTCGGGCCGGCGCGGCGGCCAGCAGCAACAGGGCCAGGATGCCCGCCGCCCATCCCACGTGCTTCCCAATAGCGTCCGGCCTGCGCATGGGGCAAATATGGGATATTCCTGCGAAAATTTTGTTTCAGAACTGCGTTGCGGATGCAACTTTTGCCGTTACCAAGGCGGCAAAAGATGGCACTGGATAAGCGAATCCGATCTTATTCGGAAACTTAACTAGCGGACGGGGCGCGCGCGGCCCCGAGGAAGGCCGCGAGAGCCCGGGCGGCGGCGCACGCGTCCTGCCCCAGCTCGAAGCGGTGGCAGCAGGCCAGCCGGGCCAGCTTGAGCGCGACGGCCAGGCGCCGTCTTGCGATGCCGGCCAGACCCGGCGCGGCGTCCAAGCGAAGCGTATACTCGGACATCTGCGGCACGCCGAAGCCCACGACGAGATCGCGTGCGAGCGCGGCCAAAGCGGCCGCGCGGGGGGCGCTAGACAGGCGGGCCGGTCCTGCGCTCCTGCGTCCCAGCAGAATCCAGCGCAGAGGCACGCGGTCGCGCACCTGCGCGCCGAAGTATTCGAGGTCGACTAGCCATTTGAGGCCGTAGCGCTTGCGCGCAAACGGCCGCACGAGCGCTGCGGGAATGCCGCTGAGCTGCCGCGGGTCTCGCAGGCCCCAGCGCAAAGGAAAGGCGCGCAGCAGGCCGTCCTCCCCGACCAGCGGCGTATCCTCGGACAAGAAGCCAGCCTCGCCGCCGCGTCGCAGCTCCAGGGCGATGGAGGTCTTCCCCCCTCCGGAGGGCAGCAGCAGCAGCCCGCCCTGGCCGCGCCATTCAAAGCCTAGAGCGTGCACGCGGTGCAGCCCGCGCTCGTCGAGGCGCTGGCCGGCGCGCGACAAGATGAGGAGATAGGCCAGCTCGTGGCGACGATGAGGCTCGGGGCAATGGACGTCGCCGACGCCTTTGGTCTCGTTCCAGAGCACCATCTCTCCATCATCGTAGGCGACCAGGCGCGTCCCGGCCGAATCTCCCGCTCGCCAGCCGGGTCCTCGCCACCACAGCAGCGGCGGCTTCGCCGGCGGGGCGGGAGCGCCGGCGTGGAGCCTGACGCGGACGGCGGGCGCGGCGTCGCTTGGGTGCGAGACGAAATAGGCGAAGTCGCGCTCGAGCGGGGCTAAGTCGCCGAGGTCGGCCGCCTCGACGGCGACGAGGACGCCGTGGACGTCAAGCGTCAGCCGGGGCATGGACGCGGGGCCAAGCGGTGCTCGCGGCGGGCTCCTCGGATTCCAGCAGCCCCGCGGCAAGCCCCCAGCCGTATGCGAGGTGCGCGCAGACGAGCAGCGCCGGCAGCCGCCACGCGGCGGCCGGATCGCGCTCGACGACGGCCAGGCGCAGGGCTTCGGTCGCGGCGGCGGCCAGATAGATCGTCGTGATCGCCGCGAGAGCTTCCCAACGTCCGCAGGCGGCTAGCGCCGCGGCCGCGGCGGCCGCGGCCCACGGGGCCAGCACGGCCGGGTGAAGCGACGCCGGGCGCGCGCGCGTGATCTGGGCGCGCCCCTTGCCGTTGCAGGCCACCTGGGCGCAAAAGGAGCTCCAGCCGTCGCGGCGACGGTGATAGACATAAAGCTCCGGGTCGAAGACGGCTCGGCCCACGCGCCGCTCGAGCTCGAAGAGAAACAGGTTTTCCTCGGCGCTGGCGCAGCGCTCGGGAAAGAGGATGCCCCGCTCCAGCATGACCTCGCGCCGCGCGCCCATATTGCTGAGCATGAAGCCGAGCCCGCCGCGCGGCGAGGCCCGGCCGCGCCGCAGATACCGCGAGCGCATCGGGCCGGCGCCGAGGGGCGAGCGCAGCAGGAAGTCGACGGCGCGTTGGAACGCAGAGGCGCCGGGAGGCCCGACATTGGGGCCTCCCACGGCCGGAGCCTGTGGATGCGCCGCATAGGCCCGTTCGAGCCGCTCGAAGAAATCCGGCGGCGCCACGGTGTCGTCGTCTAGAAAATGAATGATGTCCCCGCTCGTCATGGCGGCCACGCGGTTGCGCGCCCGCCCTCGCGTAGAGCGCTCGAGCGCGGCCCAGCGCGCCCAGGGGTAGCGGCGGCTGAGCCGTGCAATGGCGGCATCGCGCGCGCTGCCGCCGCCATTGTACCCGATCCACACCTGCGCTTGCCTCGGAGCGCCGGCGCGCTCGAGGCTGTCCAAGCATTGGACGAGCAAGGGTTCCGAGGCCTCGTGGGTCAAGACGACGAGGCTGATGCTCCCCGGTCCCGTCATAGCCGCGTCAAGGACCGCCGCTCTGCGGTTCCAGCCCCAGCTTCCTCTTGATGGCTTCGAGCTGATCTTTCAGCCGCTCGTAATCTTGCCGCAAGCTGTCGTTTTCCTGCCCCAGCTGTTCGAGGCGCTGCCGGTAGACGGCGGCGTTTTCCCCCGTCTTGACGAAGCAGAGGATCTTGCCCTCGCGGCCCTGCGAGCCGTCGAAGTTCTCGAGCGCGATGCCCACCGTCGGGCCGGCTTGCGTGGCTTTCATCGCGTAGCCGGGCTCGGAGCTCGAGGTGAGGTAGTCGCCCACGCGGATCGGGCCGTTCTCCAGGTTGACCTTGACCGGCACGCGTCCCGCCATGGCGATGGGCGGATTCTTATCGTCGCCCGGGTCCGACAGCTTGATGCCTGGCGCCGTCGAGACGATTCCCACGATCCCGTCCTGGTAGGGCTTGCGGGTCTTCACGACCTCGATCGGGATCAGGCGCCCGGAGGCGGTGTTTCCGCTGCCGACCTGGGACTGGTCGTAGACCGCTCCTTCGACGCCGGCCAAGCCCAAGCCGCGGCTGAACACCACGACGTCGCCCGGCTCGACATGACCGGGGTAGCGCTCGGCGAGGTCGGGGCCGGCGACGAGGGTGCCGTGGAAGGTCACGGCGTGCACGTTGGCGAAGCGCGAGCCGGTGGCTCCGATGTTCTCGGCGTTGTCGGAGGCCGGCATCAGGCCGGAGCCGGTCACCATGTCGATGCCGCCGGCGAAGACGCCCTGGCCGCTGCTGTCGACCTTGTAGGATCCGCCGGTCCCGAAGAACGTCGTGCCGTCGATTTGCGCGTTGCCGTTGACTTCCAGTGGCTGCGCCGGGCCGGTCGTGCCGATGCCGACGTTGCCGCCGCGCGCGTTCAGGGCCAGAGCGTCCGTGGCCGTGCCCCAGTTGACGGCTTGTAGCCAGGAGACGTGATTAGTCTTGTCGTTGCCGCCGTAGAGGATCTGGTCGCCCGAGCTCTTGCCGGTTTCGATCTGTAGCGAGTTGGTGGCAGTGTTCTCGGTATTGGTTGCCGCGCCGCTTGGACCGATGATGTCGAGCGCGGTCGTGGGCGATCCGTTGATGCCGACGTATTCACTGATCGCCACGGCCGTGCCGTTGTCGGTGATGGCGGAGTTGGCGAGCTGCACCGGTCCCGTGGCGCTGACGCGCGGAATGGCGTTGACCGCCGCCGTCGGGTAGTTCGCGACGCCCAAGGCACCTGACGCGCCCGTCAGGCCCTGCACGCCCTGAACGCCGGTGTGACCGGTCAGGCCTTGCACGCCAGTGGCGCCAGTGAGGCCTTGCACGCCCTGGTTGCCAGTCGCGCCGGTCAAGCCTTGGACACCGGTCGCGCCCGTGAGGCCCTGGTTGCCTTGGGCTCCCGTGGCGCCCGTCAAGCCTTCGACGCCGGTCGAGCCGGTCAGGCCTTGCACGCCCTGGTTGCCGGTCGCGCCGGTGAGGCCTTGCACGCCGGTGGCTCCGGTGAGACCCTGGTTGCCCTGAGCGCCCGTGGCGCCGGTCAAACCCGTGGCCCCATTGACCCCCGTCGCCCCGGTGAGTCCCTGATTACCCTGGGTTCCAGTTGCCCCGGTCAGACCCTGCACGCCAGTGGCCCCTGTCAGGCCTTGGTTGCCCTGGGAGCCGGTCGCACCGGTCAACCCTTCCACGCCGGTGGTGCCGGTGAGGCCTTGCGTGCCCTGATTGCCGGTCACGCCCGTCAGGCCCTGCACGCCGGTGGCCCCCGTGAGCCCCTGGTTGCCCTGCGCTCCCGTGGCGCCGGTGAGACCTTGCACGCCGGTGGCTCCGGTAAGGCCTTGGCTGCCTTGAGCACCCGTGACGCCGGTCAAGCCCTGTACGCCCGTCGCGCCCGTGAGGCCCTGGTTGCCTTGAGCGCCGGTGGCGCCGGTCAACCCCGTGGCCCCATTGACTCCCGTCGCCCCGGTAAGTCCCTGATTGCCCTGGGTCCCGGTCGCCCCGGTCAAGCCCTGCACGCCGGTGGCCCCCGTCAGGCCTTGGTTGCCCTGGGCACCGGTCGCGCCCGTGAGGCCCTCGACGCCGCTCGCGCCTGTCAGACCCTGATTGCCTTGGGCTCCCGTGGCGCCCGTCAGTCCCGTCGCGCCGTTGACGCCGGTCGAGCCGGTCAGGCCGCCGACGCCGGAAGCTCCGGTCAGTCCTTCCACCCCGGAGGCGCCGGTGAGGCCTTGAGCTCCGGTCGCTCCGGTCAGGCCCGTGGCTCCGTTGATGCCCGTCGAGCCCGTGGCGCCGCCGACGCCGGTCAGGCCCTGGACTCCGGAGGCGCCGGTCAGGCCCGGAGCGCCCGTGGCGCCGGTCAGGCCGGTCGCTCCATTGACGCCAGTCGAGCCGGTGGCGCCGCCCGCGCCGGTTATGCCTTGCACGCCCGTCGTTCCCGTCAGGCCATGGTCCCCCGTGGCGCCGGTGAGTCCGGTCGCGCCGTGGACGCCGGTCGCGCCGGTGAGGCCTCCGACGCCGGAGGCGCCGGTGAGCCCCTGCACGCCGCTCGCGCCGGTCAATCCCTGAGCGCCGGTGGCTCCGGTTAGACCGGTGGCTCCGTTGATGCCGGTCGAGCCGGTCTCGCCGCCGATGCCCGAAGCGCCCGTGAGGCCTTCCACTCCGGAGGCTCCCGTCAGGCCCTGCACGCCGGTCGCGCCCGTGAAACCCTGAATGCCCGTGTTGCCCGTGCTGCCGGCCGCGCCGGTCGGGCCGGCACCGCCCGTGGAGCCGGTCAGTCCTTGGACGCCGGTCTCGCCGGTAAAGCCGGTCGCGCCCGCCAAGCCCGTGGCGCCCGTCGTGCCGCCGACGCCGGTGAGGCCCTGCGCTCCCGTCGCGCCCGTCAAGCCTTGGAGGCCCGTGTTTCCCGTGCCGCCGGCCGCGCCCGTCGGGCCCGCGCCGCCCGTCGCGCCCGTCAGGCCTTGGACGCCGGTCTCGCCGGTAAAGCCCGTCGACCCGGCCAAGCCCGTCGAGCCCGTCAGACCGCCGACGCCGGTCAGGCCCTGCGCTCCCGTCGCGCCGGTGAGTCCCTCGAGGCCCGTGTTGCCCGTGCCGCCTGCCGCGCCCGTCGGCCCCGCGCCGCCCGTCGCGCCCGTCAGGCCTTGGACGCCGGTCCCTTCTCATCCGCAGACCAGCGTCGCCGCCGATCCGGACCCGTC
>DAIDHI010000089.1 GCA_027452025.1 Elusimicrobiota bacterium
CGCCGTCGAACTGGGCGGCGGGCTTGGAGCGGGCAAGCCTTTTGAGCTGCGCGCGAGCGGGCTTGCGCGCGGCGCGCGCGGCCGCGGGCCGCGCGGCGGGCGCGGCGGCCTGACGCGGCGGCAGAGCCGCCGCGGACGCAATCAGGGAAGGCGAGGCTGGGGCCGGCGCCAGGGCCCTCGCGGGCAACGCCGCCGTGGAAGGATTATCGACGCCGGGCAGGAGCGGCGTCTGCGCCGCGGCGGGCAGCTTGGGAACCTCGGAGAGCTCGGCGGCCGACAGGGGGCCGGCGGCCAAAGTCGAGGCCAGCAACGCGGCTAGAAGAGCGCTCCACCACGGTCTCATGAGCAAATGGTAGATCGCGGCGAGCGCCGGCGGCTGGACCCTTCGGGCCCCAGCGCAGCGTGCGTGCGGCCTATGCCGGAGTGGGACCTTGGTCCCGGCTCGCTCCTAGACCCGGCTCGTGTAGCCGAGCGTGGCGAGGTCCGTCATGCGGTCGAGGTAGACTTTGCCGTCGAGATGGTCGAGCTCGTGCTGGACGACGCGGGCCGGGAAGCCCTCGCAGACGCGCGTGAACGGCTCGCCCTTGGCATCGAGGCCCGAAAGCTCGAGCCTTACGCGGCGCGCCACCTGCCCGCGCAGGCCGGGGACGCTCAGGCAGCCCTCGAAGTCGAGGGCCGTCTCCTCGGTCAGGAACTTCACGACCGGGTTGAAGACGACGGAGAGCTCGATGCCGGGGGGATGGCGACGGGCGCCCGGCGCCAGGCCCATCAGGAAAAGCCGCACGCCCTCGCCCACTTGGTTGGCGGCGATTCCCACGCCCTCGTATTCGGCCATCGTGACGGCCATCTCGGCGACGAGACGCTGGACGGCGGGCGAGACGATCTCCTCGGGGGAGAGCGCGCGCGCCGGCGCGCGCAGCACGGGCTGGCCCAGGCGCACCACCTTGCGCACGGCGACGCCGATCGTCACGGGCCGATTCTACGAAATTGACGCAAGTCATGCGATTGGGACCTCGTTGGGCCTTGACGCGTTTTGCCGCCCCCGCTATGCTCTGCCCATGGTCGAGACCCTGGAGCACCTCATCCGGCAGTCTTGCGAGCATCCGCGCCATAGCCGCACCCCGCTATACAAGGAACTCCTGCGCTCCGAGGCCTTCCTGCTGACCGTTGACGAGCCCCTGGAGGCCGAGACGGCTACCCGTGTCTCCCACGCCGACGAGAGCTTCCCGGTTTGGGCCGACAAGGATCCGGAGCTCGGCGGCGTCTGGGTGCCGGTGTTTCCCTCGCGCGACTCCGTCTCCTCGTATGTGTCGGGACGCAAGCTCAAGGCGCCCAAGGGCAAGGAATTTTTGTGGATGGGCCAAAAGCCGGGCGCGGTGTTCCCGCTCTTGCGCCATGTGCGCTGCTTCGCCGGGCTGCGGCTGGTGCTCGACGATAAGAGCACGGTGGCGATCGACTGGTCGGACGTCAAGACCCTGGCCGAGGGCCGGCTGCCGTCGGAGTCGCCCGAAGTCTATGAGCTGCCCGTGGCGGAGCTCGTGCTGCCCCGCGGGCTGCGGATGGCCTTCGGCCGCGTCGCCCTCGGCCCCGCGGACGGAGACGGCAAGCTCCTCTGCCTGCCCGACGCCGGCCACTTCCGCGCCGAGGACGTGCGCAAGCTCGTGCGCCTCCCTTTGGGCGAGCAGGAAACGGCGTGGATGGCCTGCCGCCATTTTCTCCAGGTCCTGCGCTTGCTGCGCGGGCCGGGGGCGACCAAGCGCTACGTGGAGGACATGCTCTGCTCGCTCGTCGGCTTCGAGATGTTCGGCGAGGCCGAGGCCTTGTGCGATTGGCTGCTGCGGCGCGGGGCCCAGGCCTACGCCTGGGTGGCGATGGCCGTGATCTATGCACGCACGGGACGGCTGGCCGAGTGCGCCGACCACTGCCGCCGCGCCGCGCGCCGCTATCCTAAAGAGAAGACCTTCGTCATTCACGGCGCCAAGGCCTACCTCCGTCTCGGCCGCAAGGAAGACGCCAGCGCTCTCCTCTCCCAGGCCCTGGACCGCTTCCCCGGCGACGCCTCCCTGCTGTCCGCGCTCCAAGAGTGCGCCTAATGGTGTCAGGCCTTGAATTGTTTGACTTGTTGCTTTCGCAACAAGTCAAACAATTCAAGGCCTGACACCAGCCGACTGCCACCGTAAAATCCAGGTAAATTCGGCTTGGACCCCTTGAAGACGGGGCGGCGCCGACCTACACTTTCGGCATGGAGTGCTACGAGGGTCGCGCGGGTTCGAGCAGCGGCTTGCTGCCGGTTTTCGGCGCGATCCTCCTCGGGGGGCTGCTCGGCGGCGGCATGGGCCTCCAGCATGGTTCCCTGGCCGTGGCGACCGAGCAGTTGCGCGGCGTCATCGACTCGCCCGCGCTCGGGGGCTCCGGTTCGCGGGGCGTCGCGCTCGATGATATCCAGGCCGCGCGGGCCGCGCGCTCCGACTACGACCTGGACGCCGACCTGGCCGCCCCTTGGCCCAAGGGCCGCATCGTAGTGGGGGCCGGCGCCGCGAGGTCGCGGCCGTCGCAGGCGACCTTCCACTACAGCTCCGCGGCGCGGCAGCCCTTCTTCGCGGGCCGGTCGGCCGCCCTCGGTCTCGTGGGCGCCCGGCTGCCTCAGTAAGGAAACAGGCTGTCGAGCGGCTTTTCTCGGAAGTCGCCCAGCTTCTTGAGGGCGTCCAGCCCGACGCGGCTTCGGTCGCCCAGGATGTAGAGCGTCATGGGTTCCTTTTCGAAGCGCCGGGAGAAGGTCTCCAGGTCGGAGAGGCGGTAGCCCTGCGTCTGCTCGAACCGCGCGGGCCGGGGGTCGCCCCCGGAGATGCCCTGATCCTCCCAGGCCATGAGCGCCGCGGGGATTTCCCGGAAACGGATGGGATTGTCGCGATAATTCTCGATGAGGGCTCGCCGCGACTCCTCGAAGCGGTCTTGGGAAAAGGGCGGCTTCTCGATGAGCGCGCGCAGGAGGCCCGCGGCCTCGGGCGTCTTGTCGGCCTCGCAGCCGAGCTCGCCCAGCGCCTCGTTGTCGTCTCCCTTGTGGGCGCCGGGCACGTAGCCGCCCCAGGCGGCGTAGGCCAGGGAGCGCGCTTCGCGCACTTCCTGGAAGATGACGGAGCTCATGCCGCCGCCTTCGTAGGCGCTGTAGAAGGAATAGTCCACGGCGTGGGCCGGGTCCAGCGTCTCGTCGGCGGCGAAGACCCCGACGCGCGCCTGCACCATGTCCCGGTTGGTGAAGTAGGCGATGGGGTGTCCGGGCCGGATGAGCCGCACGGCCTTTCGGGGGCGGGGCTTGCGATAGCGCTTGTCCTCTGACAGCAGCTTAGCGAGCTCGCCCGCGGGCCGGTTGCCCACATAGCCGACGCGGCGGCGGTAGTCGAAGGCGCGCTCGATGGTTTTCTCGAGCGCCGGGGCCTTTAGGTCCCGCAGTTCCCGGTCGGAGAACTCGTGGAGCGTGGGGCTGTCCTGACCCCGGTGGGCCCAGTCGCTCAAGGCGCCGAACACGGCGCCGGGATCGCGCTTGTTATCCTGATGCGCGCCGAGCTCGACGACGACGAGCTTGGGCAGCGCGTCGGAGGAAACGGTCGGCGCGTCGAAATGGGCGCGCAGCAGCTGCAGCGACGGCCAGAGGTTTCGGTCGAGCCCCGCGAGCGTGACGTCCGACTCCTGCTGGCCGCAGCCTACCGACAGCGTCGTGCCCAGGCCGTAGAGCTTCTTGCGAAAATCGTCCGCGGACAAGGGACCCGCGCCCGCGTGATCGAGCAGGTCCAGGGCCATGCAGAGATCGCGCTCTTGGCGCTGTCCGCGATCGAAACGGAAGGTCAGCTGGAACAGGTCGTTGTAGGGATTGGCGGCGCCGATGAGCTCGCCGGCCGGCGTCCGGCGCTTCCAATAGTCGCGCCCCTCGACGAGCCAGCGCGGCTCGATCGGCTTGGCCGGCATGGCCAGCAGCGAGGCGGCGAAGGTGGAAATCCGCGTCGGCTCGATGCGCACCTCGGTGAAATTCGGCTTGGTGATGGAGGGCAGGACGGGCTGGCCGCGCCTGCGGTAGACGACGACTCGGTCGCCGCCGAGATACTTGTCGGCCACGCGCAGGACGTCGGCCTTGGTGATCTTGCGCAGGCGGTCGAGGCGGTCCACTTGGCGGGACCAGGGCTCGTAGTGGATGTAGGAGTCCGTCATGGCGGCCGTGCGCGCGTCGTCGCTTTCCAGCCGCTGTTTCTCATCCACCTCGAAGTTCGTCACCACCGCGGCGATGTCCTGGTCGGTGAACTGCCCGCTCTTGAGCTTGGCGACGGCGCCCATGAGCAGGGCCTCGGCCTGCTCCAGGGTCTGGCCGCGCTTGGGCACGGCCCACACCTGCCAGTCGCCGGCGCGGTTGTAGAAGTCCGGGTTGCTGCCGGCGGCCTTGACCTTCTGGGCCTGGTCGAGGGTCAGATTGATGATGCCCGCCACCTCGTTGTCCATGAGCATGTCCATCACGGACAGGGCGTCGGCGTCCGCGTCGAGGTAGGGCACCGTGGGCCAGGCGATGACCACCTTTTCCTCGGCGTCGAATTTGATCTCCTTGAAGACGCGGCCCTTGGGCTTGCGCCAGGGCCAGGCCTTTTCCGGAGGGACGGGCTTGGGCTTCCAGGCGCCGAAGCGGCGCTCGAGCAGGGGCATGACCTTGTCGGGATCGAAATCCCCGGCCAGGACCAGCGCCATGTTGTCGGGAACGTAGTAGCGGCGGTAGAAGTCGTACATGGACTGGAGGGAAGGGTTTTTCAGGTGCTTGATGTGGCCCAGAGTGTCGCGCCCGTAGGGCACCTCGCCGTAGAGCAGCTTGTTGACGGCCTCGCCGAGTTGCCGGTCGGCGTTGTCGAGAGAACGGTTTTTCTCCTCGTAGACCGCCTCCAGCTCGCTTTGGAACAGGCGGAAAATGGGATGGGCGAAGCGGTCGCTTTCCAGGCGCGCCCAGACGTCGAGGCGATTGGCCGGCATGTCGACGACGTAGACCGTCTGCTCGTCGGAGGTGAAGGCGTTGAGCCCTCGAAAGCCCAGGGCATGATAGACTTTGTCGATCTCGTTGGGAATCTCGTAGCGCGAGGCGGCGATGCTCTCGGCGTCGATTTCCTTATAAAGGCGCGCGCGTTCGGCGGGATCGGTGCTGTGGAAGCGCTTCTGATAGAGCGCGACGATGCGCTCGAGATGGGGTTTTTCGGCGGCGTAGTCGAGCGTCCCGAGCTTTTCCGAGCCCTTGAACAGCATGTGCTCGAGGTAGTGGGCCAGGCCGGTGTTGGTCGCCGGGTCGTTGTAGCTGCCGGTACGCACGGCCACCCAGGCCGCGACGCGCGGGATCTCGTGGCTCGGGCTCATATAGACCGTCAGGCCGTTGGGAAGCCTTCGGATGGTCACCTTCAGGGGGTCGTTGGGCAGCGGCTCGGAAAGCGGACGCGGGACCTTCGGCAGCCAGGCCGGCGGCGCCTTGACGGGGGCGGCGAACAGAAGGGGCGAGAGAAGCGTCAGAAGCGCGATAATCATGGGGTGGCCTTGACGGCGGAGACGGAGGATGTCGAGGCGGCCGTTTCGGACGCCTCCAGGGAGCCGGCGCGCGCCGCCGCGTCGAGGGCGGCCTGGCTTGGCACTGCGGCCCAGGTGTAGCGGTTGCCCGGGTTCCAGAGCGTCCAGCTCACGACGCCCATGCGGGCGGCGGCGAATATCTGGTCTTGCAGCTGCCGGGGGCCGTAACGATAGCCCAGGGAAAAGTCCTGAAGGTAGGGACGGACCTTGGCCTCGAGGCCGCGCAGGCGCCCTGAGAGGGAGCGCAGCCCGCGCTCGATCGTGCGGTAAGGATCGCGGTTGGGGTCCTTGATCCCGTAGGAGCCCTTGCGGTAGTGCGACGGATACATCATCGGGCAGACGTAGTCGACGTGGGCCGCCATCGCGGCGATGTGCTGGCCGATGCCCATGCCCGTGTCGTCGGTGGTGGTCTGGCCGAAGACGTCGATGGAGATTTTTACGCCCAGCGGATGCAGCCGCCGGTCGGCCTCGGCCAGGAAATCGACCAGATCCTGCTCGGTGTTTTGGCGCGTGCGGGGCCGGGAATACCGGCAGAGCTTGACCGGCCCGTCGGAGGGAAAGCGCACGTAGTCGAACTGGATCTCATCGAAGCCCGCCCGCGCGGCCGCCGAGGCGATGGCCAAGTTGTAGTCCCAGACCTCGCGCCGGTAGGGGTCGGCCCAGGTCGCGCCGCCCTTGCCCAGCCACAGGCCGCCGCCGGGCCGGCGCACGGCCCAGTCGGGGCGCTTGCGCGGCAGAAGGTCATCCTTAAATAGAGCGATGCGGGCCACGGTGTAGATGCCGGCGGCCTTGAAGTCGCCGGCGCAGCGGGCCAGGTTCGGGATCGCGTTGACGTAGGTGCCCAGTTCCTTGACCTCGGGCACCCCGCGCACGAAGACCTTGCCGTCGGAGTCCTTGAGGGCGATGACGACGGCGTTGAGCCCGGCGGCCTTGAGATGGGCGATCATCCGGGCGCGGTCCTTGGCGCTGCCGGCCGCCCAGCCCGTCATGTGGACGCCGCGAAAGGGGTTGGCCGGCGCGGGGGTTTGGGCCGAGGCGAGGAGGGCCAGCGAGAGCAAAGAGGCGAGCATGAGCGGGAAGATATCATTTCCGCGGGGGGCGTGCCAGCGCGCGGAGAATAGGCGGCCAACCTCCGCGCGGAGCGCGAAAATCCGATACTTGATTAATTTGATCATGTATGCTAAACTGCCAGTGCTAGCGAAAAAAGCGCGACAAAATAGAGGATTCATGGCCAAATCGTCCGACACCCTCAACGACCTGACCAGCGGCGACTACAAATACGGCTTCGTCTCCGACATCGCCGCCGACCAGCTCCCCCGGGGCCTCAACGAGGACATCGTCCGGCTGATTTCCAAGAAGAAGAACGAGCCCGCCTTCATGCTGGACTGGCGCCTCAAGGCCTTCCGCCACTGGCTGACGATGAAGGAGCCGTCCTGGCCCAACGTCCACTATCCGCCCATCAATTACCAGGACATCATCTATTACTCGGCTCCCAAGCCCAAGAAGACGCTCACGAGCATGGACGAGGTCGATCCCGAGGTCAGAAAGACCTTCGAGAAGCTGGGCATTCCCCTGGAAGAGCAGAAGCTCCTCGCCGGCGTGGCCGTCGACGCCGTCTTGGACAGCGTCTCCGTGGCCACGACCTTCAAGAAGACCTTATCCGAAGCGGGAGTGACCTTTTGCTCTTTTAGCGAGGCCGTGCAGGAGCACCCGGAGCTCATCGAGCAGTATCTGGGCTCGGTCGTGCCCTACTCCGACAACTTCTTCGCCACGCTCAATTCGGCGGTTTTTTCCGACGGCTCCTTCGCCTACATCCCCAAGGGCGTGCGCTGCCCCATGGAGCTGTCCACCTATTTCCGCATCAACGCCGCCAACACGGGCCAGTTCGAGCGCACGCTCATCGTCGCCGACGAAGGCGCCTACGTCAGCTACCTCGAGGGCTGCACGGCGCCCATGCGCGACGAGAACCAGCTCCACGCCGCCGTCGTCGAGCTCGTGGCCCTGGGCGACGCCCAGATCAAATACTCCACCATCCAGAACTGGTATCCCGGCGACAAGGACGGCAAGGGCGGCATCTACAACTTCGTGACCAAGCGCGGCAAGTGCAAGGGAGCGCGCTCGAAGATCTCCTGGACCCAGGTCGAGACCGGCTCGGCGATCACCTGGAAGTATCCGAGCTGCATCCTGCAGGGCGACGACTCGGTGGGGGAGTTCTACTCCGTCGCGCTGGCCAACCATTATCAGCAGGCCGACACCGGCACCAAGATGATCCACATCGGCAAGAACACCAAGTCGACGATCGTCTCCAAGGGCATCTCGGCCGGCCACGGGCAGAACACCTATCGCGGCCAGGTCAAGATCCTGAAGAGCGCGACGGGCGCGCGCAACTACTCGCAATGCGACTCGCTGCTCATGGGTGACCTTTGCGGGGCGCACACCTTCCCGTATCTCGAGGTGGGCAACACGACCTCGCAAGTCGAGCACGAGGCCACGACCTCCAAGATCGGCGAGGATCAGCTTTTCTATTGCCGCCAGCGGGGCCTCTCGGCCGAGGACGCCGTGGGCCTCATCGTCAACGGGTTTTGCAAGGACGTCTTCAACGAGCTTCCCATCGAGTTCGCGGTGGAGGCCCACAAGCTTTTGAGCATCAGCCTGGAAGGCAGCGTCGGTTAAGGAGGTCATGGCATTGCTGGAGATCAAGGGACTGCGCGCCAACGTCGGAGAAAAGGAGATCTTGAAGGGCATCGACCTCTCGGTCGAGCCCGGGGAGGTCCACGCCATCATGGGGCCCAACGGCTCGGGCAAGAGCACGCTGTCGCACGTGCTCACGGGCCGCGACGGCTACACGGTGACCGGCGGCTCGGCGCTTTTCGAAGGCAAGGACCTGCTGGCGCTTTCGCCCGAGGATCGCGCCCGCGCCGGGGTCTTCCTCGCCTTCCAGTATCCCGTCGAGATCCTGGGCGTGACCAACAAGTATTTCCTCAAGGCCGCCTACAACTCCGTGCGCAAGGCGCACGGCCAGCCGGAGCTCTCGGCCGGCGAGTTCCTCAAATACGTCAAGGAAAAGGCCAAGCTCGTCGAGATGGATCCCGCTCTCCTCAACCGGGCCGTCAACGCCGGATTTTCGGGCGGGGAGAAGAAGCGCAACGAGATCCTGCAGCTGGCCGTGCTCGCGCCCAAGCTCGCGCTGCTCGACGAGACGGACTCCGGCCTCGACATCGACGCCTTGAAGATCGTGGCCGCGGGCATCAACGCCCTGAGAAGCCCCGAGCGCTCCTTTGTCCTGGTCACCCACTACCAGCGCCTGCTCGACTACATCGTGCCCGACTTCGTCCACGTGCTCTCCGGCGGCCGCATCGTCAAATCGGGCGGCAAGGAGCTGGCTCTCCAGTTGGAGAAGGAAGGCTACGCCGAATGGACCGGCGAGAAGGTCGCGGCTTGACGACGGTGCCATTGGAAACCCTGCCCGGACAGGGCCTGGCCTGGGTGGAGCGGCTGCGGCGCTCGGCCCTCGACCGCTTCGAGGAATTGGGATTTCCGACGACGAAGTCGGAGGACTGGCGCTTCACCAACGTCGAGCCCATCGCCAGGACGCGCTTTTCGCCGGCTCCGCCGCGCCCGGCCGGGACCGCGGCCCCCAAGCTGCTCGAGGGCGCGCTCTGCGCCTTCGACGCCTACCGGCTGGTCTTTCTCGACGGGACCCACGTGCCCGATCTGTCGTCGCCGCTGCCCAAGGCGGCGGTCCTGGCTTCCCTCGCCGGTCTGCTCAAGACGCAGCCCAAGCGCCTGGAGGGGCTCCTCGGGCGAAAGGAAGACGGGCGGCAGGCGTTCGCGGCGCTCAATACCGCGCTGTTTTCCGACGGCGCCGCTCTGCTTTTGCCGCGCGGCGTCGTCCTCGACAAGCCCGTCCACCTGCTGTTCCTGTATACGGCCGCGGCCTCGCCCGTTGCCTCCCACGTGCGCGTCCTAGTCGAGGCCGGCGCGGGCTCCCGGGCCCAGGTCGTCGAGGAGCACGCCAGCGTGGGCGAGGGCGCCCACTTCGCCACCTCCGTCACCGAGATCCTGGCGGGGGAAAACTCGCAGGTCGGGCACGTCCTGCTCGAGCGCGAGAACCTGGCCGCCTACCACGTGTCTCGCCTTCAGGTCCATCAGGCGCGGGACAGCCGCTTCGAGGCCCACGCGATCAGCGTGGGCGGCGCGCTGGTGCGAAACGACGTCTGCCTCAAGCTCGAGGAACCCGGGGCCGACGGCTCCTTGAACGGCCTCTACCTGCTTTCCGGCGCCCAGCATCTCGACAACCACACGCGCATCGAGCACGCCGCGCCCCACGGCGCCAGCCGCGAGCTCTACAAGGGCGTCCTGAGCGGCCAGGCGCGCGCCGTCTTCGACGGCCCCATCCACGTCCTGCCCGGCGCCCAGAAGACGGACGCCAACGTCTACAACAAGAACCTGCTGCTCTCCGAGCAGGGGCTCGTCGACACCAAGCCCGAGTTCAAGATCTACGCCAACGACGTTCAGTGCAAGCACGGCGCCACCATCGGCCAGCTCAGCGCTGACGCGCTCTTCTACCTGCGTTCCAGGGGCCTCGACGCCGCCTCGGCGCGCGCGCTGCTCATCTTCGCCTTCGCCAGCGAAATGATCGAGCGGCTGCCCGTCGAGGGCCTGCGCGGGGCGCTGGAGGCTCTGCTGTCTCGCCGTTTCCTGGAGAGCTCCCATGCTTGACGCGGCGAGGCTGCGCGAGGACTTCCCGATCCTCAAGCGCCTGGTGCGCGGCAAGCCCCTGGTCTATCTCGACAACGCGGCGACGACGCAGAAGCCGCGCCAGGTCATCTCGGCGCTGGCGTCCTTCTATGAGCGCCACAACGCCAACGTCCACCGCGGCGTCCACACGCTGTCGGACGAGGCCACGCAGCTCGTCGAGGACAGCCGCCGCAAGACGGCGGCCTTCATCGGCGCGCCCAAGCCGCAGACCGTGATCTTCACCCGCAACGCCACGGAGTCGATCAACTTGGTCGCGCACGCCTGGGGGCGCAAGTTCCTCAAGGCCGGCGACGAGATCCTGCTCACCGAGCTCGAGCACCACTCCAATCTCGTGCCCTGGCAGATGCTGGCCGCCGAAAAGGGCGTGTCGCTTCGCTTCATACCCATGCGCGAGGACGGCACGCTGGACCTGGAGCGGGCCCAGGCGCTGCTGTCGCCCAAGACCAAGCTCCTCGCCTTCACCGCCGCGTCCAACGCTCTGGGCACGCTCAACGACGTGCCCGCGCTGGTTCGGCTCGCCCGAGGAGCCGGCGCGAAGGTCCTGGTCGACGGCGCGCAGTGGGTGCCGCACCTGGCCGTCGACGTCAGGGCCTGGGACTGCGACTTCCTCGCTTTTTCGGCGCACAAGATGCTCGGGCCGACGGGCATCGGGGTCTTGTACGGCAAAGAGGATCTGCTGGAGGCCATGAACCCGTTTCTGGGCGGCGGAGACATGATCCAGCAAGTCCGTCTCGAGGGCTTCACGGCCAACGTCTTGCCTTACAAGTTCGAGGCCGGCACGCCCAACATCGCCGACGCGGCCGCCTTCGGCGCGGCCCTGGATTACCTCGGCGCCGTCGGCTTGGCCGCCGTGCGCGAGCACGAGGCGGCGCTGGTGCGCAAGGCCTTCGAGGTCTTGGAGTCGGTGCCCCGCCTGACGATCTACGGGCCGCGCGACGTCTCGCGCCGCGGCGGGGTGGTCTCGTTCAATTTTGACGGGCTCCACGCCCACGACGTGGGCACGGCGCTCGATCTCGAAGGCATCGCCGTGCGCGTCGGCCACCACTGCTGCCAGCCGCTCATGGCCAAGCTGGGCGTGCCGGGCACGGCGCGGGCCAGTTTCTACCTTTACAACACCGAAGAGGAGGTCGAGGCGCTGGGCCGGGCGCTGCGCAAGACCGCCGACTTCTTCTTCGGCGCCAAGGCGGAGGCGAAGCGCTGATATGGAAGGCGATGCCGAGCTTCAGGATCTCTACCGCGAGGTGCTGCTCGATTACTTTCGCAGCGGCGCCCACAAGGGCCGCGTCGAGCCGGCGGACTTCCGCTCCCACGGCATCAACCCCGTCTGCGGAGACGAGATCGAGCTGACGATGAAGGTGGAAGGCCGCGGCGCGGACGGGCGCATCGGGCGCATCCGCTACGACGGGCACGGCTGCGTCATCAGCCAGGCCTCGTCGGCGATGATGGCCGAGTCGCTGGAGGGGCGGACGGTGGCGCGGGCCAAGGAGCTCGTCGCCGCGTTCAAGGACATGATGCTTTCGAAGACGCCGCTGGAGTCTTTGCCGGAGGAGCTCGAGGCGCTCAAGTCGCTGGAGGGCGTGCGCAAGTTCCCCATGCGCGTCAAATGCGCGACGCTCGCCTGGAACACCCTCCAAAAGGGCCTGGAGCAGGGCGCGGCGCGAGGAAAGGAGGACTGACGTGGCCGTCACATTCAAGCAGATCGGAGACGCGCTCAAGACCGTCTATGACCCCGAGATCCACATGAGCGTCACGGAGCTCGGGCTGATTTACGGCGCCGAGGTCACGGGCGAGGATGAAGCGAAAGGGCAATCGGTCAAGGTCAAGATGAGCCTGACCTCGCCCGCCTGCCCTTACGGCCCCATGCTCCTGGCCGTGGCGCACGGCGCCTTGGCCAAGGTCCCGGGCATCCGCGACGTTGACATCGATTTGACGTTCCAGCCGACGTGGGATCCCCGCGTCATGGCGAGCGAGGAGGCCAAGGACCAGCTCGGGATCTTCTGAGCGGGAGGCTCTCTATGCGCATCACGAGTTCCGTCGAGTACGCGGCGCGGCTGATGGTCCAGCTCGGCAGAAGCTTCGGCGAGCGGCCGTTGTCGGCGGCGCAGCTTTCGCAGCTCGAGAACATCCCGTCCGACTACGTCAACCAGCTCCTGGTCCGGCTGCGCCGCGCCGGGCTCCTTCAGAGCCAACGGGGCACGGCGGGAGGCTACTTGCTCTCTCGCCCGCCTTCCGAGATCAATCTGGGCGACGTCATCCGCGCCACGGAAGGGCGCATCTTCGAGGACGTCTGCGGCAAATACAGCGAGGGCCGCAAGGACTGCCACCATCAGAGCCACTGCCAGGTCTCTCCGGTTTGGAAGCGGCTCGGGCTGCTCATCGAGCAATACCTCGACGGCATCACTCTGTCGCAGATCCTCGAGGAGTCGGGCTCGTGCGGGGCCGTCTTCGCCGCCTGGGAGAAGACGGCAGCGCCTATTTTGCGGGGCTTCAAGGGGGAATCATGACGGTCAAGGATCGCGTCGAGAAGGTCATCGACAAGGTGCGCCCGTACATCCAGTCCGACGGCGGGGACATCACGCTGGTCGCCGTCCACGAGGACACGGGCATCGTCGAGGTGCAGCTGCACGGGGCCTGCGGCTCCTGCCCCAGCTCGACGGCCACCCTCAAGGGCGGCGTCGAGCGCATGGTGCGCCAGGAAGTGCCCGAGATCAAGGAAGTCGTCACGGTCTGACCCTGAAACGCGTCGATCTTCACACGCACACGCTCTATTCCGACGGAACCTCCGCTCCCGCCGACCTGGTCGCGCGCGCCAAGAAGGCCGAGCTCGCGCTGCTGATTTTGACCGATCACGACAGCGTCTCGGGTTTCCCGGAGCTGCTGAGGGAAAGCCAAGCCGCGGGCCTCCCCGCGCGCTGCGGCATCGAGATCAACACCCTGGGAGCGGGCAACGTCCACATCCTCGGCTACGGCCTGCGCTGGTCCGACGAGGCGTTTCGCCGCCGGCTCGAGGAGTTCCGGCAGCGGCGCGTGGAGCGCATACGGCGCATCGTGGAGAGCCTGCGCCGGCTCGGCCTGCCCATCGCTTTCGAGGACGTGGCCGCCCAGTCCCACGAGGCCGTCGGCCGGCCGCACGTGGCCGATGCGTTGCGCAAGAAGGGCATCGTGCATTCGCGCCAGGAGGCCTTCAATCGGTTCCTCGCGAAGGGCAAGCCCGGCTACGTCGACTCCATGGGCCCCACGCCGGAGGAGGCCATCTCACTCATCCGTGAGGCGGGGGGCTTTCCCAGCCTGGCGCATCCAGACACCGTCGCCGGCCTCGAGGAGTCCGCAGCCCGGTGGAAGGAGCTGGGCCTGGAGGGTCTCGAGGCCTACTACAGCTCGCACACGCCCTCCGACATCGTCCGCTACCGGGCTCTGGCGGACCGCCTGGGCCTGTTGTGCACGGGCGGCACCGACTTCCACGGACCGGGAAGCGGCCGGGACAAGGCGTTGGGGGTGGACCTGCCCGACGACGTCTACGAGCGCTTCGCCCGCCGGCTTTCGCTATGTTCATGATCGCCCATCGGGGCGCCAGCGGCCACGCCCCGGAAAACACCCTGGCCTCCTTCCGCCTGGCTCTGGAGCTCGGCGCGCGCGCCGTCGAGCTGGACATCCACCAGTCGCGCGACGGCGAGCTGCTGGTCATGCACGACGACGATTTTCGCCGTGTCGGCGGCCGGCGCGTCAAAGTCCGCGCTCTCACCCTGGCGCAAGCTCAGGGCATCGACATCGGGTCGTGGTTCTCCAAGGGCTTCCGCGGGGAACGCGTGCCCACCCTCGGCGAGGTCTACGACCTCGTCGACGGGCGCGCCGAGGTCCACGTGGAGATCAAGCACGGCGGCTCCGTCTACCCCGGCATCGAGGCGCGCCTGGCGGCGTTTCTGGAGCGGCGCCGCGCCTGGCCCCGGACCGTCGTTTCCAGCTTCGACCATCGCGCTCTCTTCGCCGTCCGCGCCCTGGAGCCCCGGGCGCGCCTGGGCTACCTGCTCGGCCTGACAACGATGGGCAAGGCCTGGCGGGAGATGGAGTGGATGCGCGCCGAAAGCCTCAACATCAGCCTGCGCCAGGCCAGCGCGCGGCGCGTGCGGCAGGCGCGCGAGCGCGGCCTGCGCGTGCTTGTGTATACTGTCAACACGCAAAAGGAGCTCGATCGGCTGGCCAAGCTCGGCGTCGACGGCGCCTTCTGCAACTATCCCGAGCTCAACCACGCATGACTCCCGAGCCGACGCGGGCGCAGATCGAATCCGAGGCCGAGCGCCTCTTTTCCAGGGGCCTGGCCGATCTGGGCTACACCGACGCCGAGCTCCTGCGCTGCGCCCGCCTGACCTGGAAGATCAACGCCCTCAAGAAGCTCAAGGACGCCGTCATCCCCGTCCACGTCTACCAGCGCGCCGAGATCATCCACGGCGTCGCCGACTTCACCGGCGACTCCTACAAGCTCTCGAAGCTCTGCGCGCAAGCCGACGCCAAGCGCATCGTCTTCTGCGGCGTGCGCTTCATGGCCGAGACCGCGAAGATCCTCAACGAGGACAAGGAGGTCCTGCTGCCCGCCGCGGAGGCGGGCTGCTCGCTTTCGGAAAGCATCACCGGCGAGCAGGTCCGGCGTCTCAAAGCCAAGCACCCCGGAGCGCCCGTCGTCACGTATATCAATACCTCCGCCGAGGTGAAGGCCGAGTCCGACGTCATCGTCACCAGCGCCAACGCCTCCAAGATCGTGGCCAAGATGTTCGAAATGCACGAGCGCGTGCTCTTTTTGCCCGACGAGTTGATGGGGCGCAATCTCGCCAAGGCTCTGGGCAGGAAGCTCGGCTCCGAGCTGATCACCTGGAAAGGCCGCTGCATCGTGCATGAGAACTTCGACGCCGCGTCGGTGGCGCTTTACCGCAAGATGTATCCGGGAGTCAAGATCCTGGCGCACTCCGAGTGCAGCCCGGGCTTGGTCTCCGTGGTCGACTTGATCGGCGGCACGGGCGACATGATGAGCTACGTGGAAAAGACCAAGGCCTCGTCGTATATGCTCATCACCGAATGCGGCCTCGGCGACCTGGCGCGCACCCGTTTCCCCGAAAAGACCTTCGTGCCGATGTGCCGCCTCTGCCCCCACATGAAGGCCACGGGCCTCGAGCGCGTCCTGCGCGCGCTCGAGCGTCCGACGCCCGCGCAGCGCGTCGAGCTGCCGCGCGAGCTTTGCGCGCGGGCGCGCAAGCCCATCGAGCGCATGTTTGAGCTCGCGGAGGACCGGGCGAAGGAATGACGCCGGGCTCGGCCGAGGACCAGGCTCGCGCGGCGCTGGAGCACCTGCGCCAAAGCGCCTTCGCCGACGGCCACCCCGCTCGGGAGAGCGCGGAGCGGACCCTGGCGCGGCTGCGAGCCGCGTTCTACGATCCGATGCTCGGCATGCTCCACGCCCAACAGCCGCTGGCCTACGGCTTCCTCGCCGACAACGCCTGGACGATGCTCGCCTTCACCGAGGCTTATCTGATGTCGGGACGAAAGCCCTACCGCGATTTCGCCGACGAGCTGGCGCGCTTTTTGTTTCAGGAGCTCTGGGAGCGCGAGCATGGAGGATTCATGCCCTGCATCCCGCCCAAGGGCGGCCAGGCGCCGCGGCCGGCGCTGCACGCTCCCGACAACGCCGTCGCCTTCGAGGCGGTCTGGCGCCTGGCCGAGATCAAGGGCACGGCCAACTACCGAAAATGGGTCCAGCTGGGGCTGAGGAGCCCGCTTCTCGCCGGGGACGGCGAGCCGTTCGCCCGCGTGCGCGAAATGCTTTCGCGCGGCCGCATGGATCTGGAACTGGTGGGCCGGCTCGACGACTTGCGCACGCGGGCGCTTCTGACCGCCGTCAATCGCCTGGACCTGCCGCGCAAGATCGTCTCCTTCGTCGATCCCGACGACCAGGATTACATCCTCGCCCACAAGCTCGAGGCCTCCTCCTATCCGCGCCTCTTCGCCTGCGGTCCGGATCTTCATCCCATGGCGAGCACCGACGAGCCGGGCGAGGTCGCGGCGGTCGTGGAAGCGCTGCGCCGTTGAGCCACCCACGAATGTCACGCCCGCTTCCTGGGCCCGTCGCGGGCGGCGCGGTAGAATAGACTCATGAGCGGCTCCAAGGCGTTCGTTTCCGCGCTCTCGACGCGGACCGGGTGGAGGGAGGCCCTGGCGGACGCCTCGGCCAAGGTGAAGGAAGGTCTGGGCGGCCAGTGCGACTTGGCCGTCCTCTTCATGACCGAGCTTTACGGCGACCTCGATGCCGCTCTCGTGCCCGGCGCCGCCAAGCAAGCCCTGGGCTGCCGCCATCTCATCGGCTGCAACTCCAGCGGAGTGATCGCGGGACGGCAAGAGGTGGAGATGGAGCCCGCCGTGACGCTCATGGGCATGAGGCTTCCGGGCGTCAAGATCACGCCCTTCTCCCTGTCGCCGTCTCGCGCGGCGGCCCTGACGGCCGCCGATCTCCTGCGCGACCTGGACATCTACCCCACCGACCACCCGAAGTTCCTGCAGCTGGCCGATCCCATGACCAGCGACATCGAAACCGTGCTGCAGCTCTTCAACGACGCTTATCCGGGCGCTCCCGTCGTCGGCGGGCTCGCCTCGGGGCTCGCCATAGGCCGGCCGAACTGGATGCTGCTCGACGACGACCTCTATCAGCAGGGCGCGGCCGGGCTGGCGCTGACCGGCGAGGTGGAGGTCGACACCGTCGTCGCCCAGGGCTGCCGCCCGATCGGCGCGCCGCTCATCGTGACCAAGGCCGAGGGCCACATCCTCTACGAGTTGGGCGGCCAGCCGCCCCTGGAGGTCCTGCGCGAGGTCATCCGCGGCCTAAGCGAGGCCGACCAGGAGCTGGCGCGGCAGTCGCTGTTCGCCGGCGTCGTCATGAACGAGTATCAAGCGCAGTTCAAGCGGGGGGACTTCCTCATCCGCAACCTGATGGGTTACGACGCCGAAAGCGGGGCGCTGATGATCGGCACGAACCTTCGCGCCGGGCAGACGCTGCAGTTCCAGCTGCGCGACGCCCGGACCTCCGACGAGGATCTCAAGGCCATGCTCGATCACATGCGCGCGGGCGGCGACCACTCGCGCGGCGCGCTGCTGGTGAGCTGCTGCGGGCGGGGGCGGGGCCTCTACGGCGAGCCCGATCACGACGCCTCCGTCATCCAGGCCCGGCGGGGGCCTATGCCGCTGGCCGGCTTTTTCGCCAACGGCGAGATCGGCCCGGTCGGCGCGCGCAACTACATCCATGGGTATACCTCGAGCCTGGCGGTGATCCGATGAACGCTCAAGCCGAGCTCGCGCGGCTGCCCGGCTGGTCGCTGTCCCAGGACGGGAAGGCGATCCGCAAGGAATTCTCGATGGAGGGCTTCTCGGCGGCGGCCGAGCTCATCGGCCGCGTGGCTCAGGCCGCCGACGCGGCCGACCATCACCCGGACGTGCACCTGACCGGCTACCGCAAGCGGGCTTTCGTGCTGAGCACCCACTCGGCCGGCGGCTTGACGGAAAAGGACTTCGCCCTAGCGCGGCAGATCGAGCAGCTGCCAAAACGCCTGAAGGTCTGAGCGTCCGGCCAGGCGCCCGAGGGCGTCGACGCGCAGACGCTCCTGGGTCTGCGCCGTCGGGCTGACTTGCCCCGAATTGACCGAGACCGAGAACTGGTAGGCGTAATTCTCGCCGAGCGTGCGCGCATAGGGCACGAAGCGCACGACCAGCCGCCCGCCGGCCCCGGGCCGCAGCTCCCAGTCGCCTTGCGGGATCGGATCGCCGGCCATCGAGCGGAAGATCTGTGCGGCGCAGAGCCGGCCGCCGAGCGGACGGTAAGCCAGCACCAGGGCGATCGCCCGGTCCCCGTCGGTCTCGGGCGAGGACGGGGGCGCGGCCAAGACCGCAGGCGCGGACCTGGGCATTGCCGCGGCCGGCGCCGTCGGGCGCGGCGCCGGCGCCGATGCCGCCCGCGGGAGGGGGCTGCGCGCCCGGTGCAGGCCGGCGATCGCGCCCGCGAGCGCCGCGGCCAATAGCGCCCGGCGAATGGCGATCGTCTTGCGCGGCCGAGGCGTCAGGGAAGGCGTCTCTTCCGGGGCGGACTCGAGAGGGGGCTCCGGCATCCGCGGGACGGGCGGCGCAGGAGGGACGGGCGCGGCCGGCGTGTTCTCCTCGGGCGCCTGGACCTCCTGGGCCAGGGCCGTCTCGAAGGGCTCGGGCTCGGGAGCCGGCGCCGGCTGTGCCGGAGGTGCCTTCGCGAGCTCCGCGAGCAGCCTTTCGAGCTGGAGCTGGGCCGGGCTTTTCTCGGGAGGCTGCGGCTTGCTCTTGGGCGTGGTCGCCAGCAGGAAGTCCTCCAGGGCCCTCACGACCTTGCCGACGTCGCCGGGGCCGGTCACGCTAATCCCGGGCGGCGACTTGAGCCCCGCCGAGGCCGGAGGCCGTTTCCCGGCTGGGCTCGACGGAGCCGCGCGCCGGGTCGACCTCGAACTCGTAGATCGGGGCCTGGGGGTCGTCGCCGGGCCGCAGAGTCACGAGAAAGCGGCCGTCCGAGGTCTTGTCGACCAGCGCCGGGCCGGCGGGCACGAGCTCGCGCACGGCGCGGCGGCGGCCGTCGGGCACGAAGCCGTAGACCAGCGCGAGCGCCCGGTCGGCGTCGCTTGGCGCGACCTCGCCGTCGATCGGCGCCACGGGGGAATCGGCCCGCTGGGAAAAGTCGATGGGCAGGACGGGCTTGACCTCGGGAGCCGTCGTTGACGCCGCGGGAGCCGCGCGCGAGGCCAGCGCCCGCTGCAGGCGCGGCGCCGCGAAGGTGAAGGCCGCGGCGGCGCCGGCCAGCACGGCGTAGGGCAGCCAGGAGCCACGCGCCGCGGCCGGCGCGACCGGTGTCAGACGTTGACTTGTTGATTTGTTAGAGCAAGTCAACAAGTCAACGTCTGACACCAAGAGCTGTCGCGCTTTTACGGCCTTCAGCGAGGCGGTCGCTTCCCGCCTCAGGGCGTCGTAGCCTTGCCTTAGAAGGGCGGCGTCGCGGCGAAGGCCGTCGAGGGCCAGTTCGTGGTCCCGGAGGCGCGCCCGCAGGCCGTCCCAGGAATGGTCGACGCGGGCCGCGGCCAAGAGCGCTTCCATGGCCCTAGTTTAGCCGCGCGCCGCCTTCCGGTGATGACGGAAATGTTAATCCGCGGCCGCGCTCAGGCGCGCTTGAGCGCGGCGATGCGCGCGTCGATGGGCGGGTGCGTGGCGAAGAGCAGGGCCATCAGCCCGCGCCCGCGCCCGTTGATCTTGAACGTGGACAGGGCCGGCGCGCGGTTGTCGACGACTTGGGTGGCTTCCTTGAGCTGCTCGAGGGCGTGGATCATGGTCTCCCGGCCCGTCAGGCGGGCCGAGCCGGCGTCGGCGCGGTACTCGCGCCAGCGGGAAAACCAGTAGATGATCGGCGAGGCGATGAAGAAGAGCGCCGTCTCGAGTACGTTGATGAGGATGTACTGCATGAAGAAGCCCATGCCGCCGCCTTCCTCGCGGCCCTCGCGGTCGCGGCTCATGGCCTGCTCGATGAGGATGGCGAGGACGTAAGAGGCGAAGATGACGAAGGTGTTGACGATCCCCTGGACGAGGGTCATCGTCACCATGTCGCCGTTGACGATGTGGGAGATCTCGTGGCCGAGCACGCCTTCGACGGCGTGGGAGTCCATGGCCCCGAGCAGGCCGCTGGAGATCGCCAAGAGCGCCCGCCGGCGGCTGGGGCCCGTGGCGAACGCGTTGACCTCGGGGCTTCGGTAGATGCCGATCTCGGGCAGCTTGTCGAGCCCGGCCTGATCGCACAGGCGCCGCACCAGCTGCACCAGCCGCATCTCCTCCGAGCTGCCGGGGTTCTGGACGTCGATGAGCCGCACGCCCATGCCGGTCTTGGCCGTCCAGCGCGAGAGCTGGAGGGAAATGAACGCGCCGACGAAGCCGAAGAGCGCGGCCATGATCAGAAGGGACCCGTAGTCGATGCCGCGGGCCGTCAGGTACGGCCGCAGGCCGATGAGATTGATCAGGATCGAGATGGTGACGATGACAAGGGCGTTGACGACCAGAAAAAGAGCGATTCTTTTAACCATGTTCTTATTATATCATCACCTTATGAACGCGAAAATCCAGATTCCCGCGCCGGTCAACGAGCCCGTCCTCGCCTATCGCCCCGCGAGCCCGGAGCGCCGGGCTCTCCAGGCCCGGCTGGCGCAGCTCAAGTCCCGCAAGATCGACATTCCCCTTTATATAGGCGGCAAGGAAGTGCGCACCGGCAAGCGCGGCGACTGCCGCAGCCCTCACGACCATGCCCAGCTGCTGGGCCGCTTCCACGAAGGCGGCGCCAAGGAGACCAGGCAGGCGATCGCCGCGGCCGTCAAGGCGCAAAAAAGCTGGGCGGCCATGCCTTTCGACGCCCGCGCCGCCATTTTTCTCAAGGCGGCGGAGCTGCTCTCCAACGACTTTCGCTGGACGCTCAACGCGGCGTCGATGCTGTGCCAGTCCAAGAACGCCCACCAGGCGGAGATCGACTCCGCATGCGAGCTTATCGACTTTTTGCGCTTCAACGTGGATTTCGCCCAGCAGATCTACTCGGAGCAGCCGCTCAGCTCCCGCGGCACCTGGAACATGATGGAATACCGGCCTCTCGAGGGCTTCGTCTTCGCCGTCACGCCCTTCAACTTCACCTCGATCGCGGGCAACCTCCCCACGGCCCCGGCCATCATGGGCAACACGGTGGTCTGGAAGCCGGCGCACGCCACGGCCTACACCGCGTTCCATATCATGGAGCTGCTCAAGGCGGCCGGACTTCCGGACGGCGTGATCAACCTCGTGCTCGGCGACGCGCGGGAGATCGGGACGACGGCCCTCGAGTCCGCGGACCTGGCCGGCGTGCACTTCACCGGCAGCACCGGGGTCTTCAACTGGATGTGGCAGACGGTGGGCGCCAATATCGGCCGTTATCGCACCTATCCGCGCCTGGTGGGCGAGACCGGCGGCAAGGACTTCGTCATGGTCCACGCCAGCGCCGATTGCGACGCCGTGGCCACGGCCCTGGCTCGGGGCGCCTTCGAATACCAGGGCCAGAAATGCTCGGCCGCCTCGCGCGCCTACATCCCCGATTCCCTGTGGCCCAAGGTGAAGAGCCGCCTCTACGGGCAGGTTTCCTCCTTCAAGATGGGCTCGCCCGAGGACTTCGGCAACTTCGTCAACGCCGTCATCGACCGCAAGGCCTTCGACAACATCAAAGGCTACATCGAGCGGGCGAAGAAGACGGCGGGCTCGAAGATCCGGCTCGGAGGCCAATGCGACGACTCGACCGGCTACTTCATCGAGCCGACGATCATCGAGTCGACCGATCCCCGCTCCGAGGCCATGTGCCAGGAGATCTTCGGGCCCGTGCTCACGATCCACGTCTATCCGGAGAAGAAGTTCTCGCAGACGCTCAAGGTCGTCGACTCGGGCACGGCCTACGCGCTGACTGGCTCGATCTTCGCCTCCGACCGCGCCGCCGTCTTGGAGGCGCGCCAGGCCTTGGTCAACGCCGCGGGCAACTTCTACGTCAACGACAAGCCCACCGGCGCCGTCGTCGGCCAGCAGCCCTTCGGCGGGGCGCGGGCCTCGGGCACCAACGACAAGGCGGGCAGCCGCCTCAACATGATGCGCTGGACCTCTCCCCGCTCGATCAAGGAGACGTTCGACCCGCCGCGAGACTACCGCTATCCGTTCCTGGAGGCCGACGCCGCGGCTGCGGCCGTCGTCGACGGCCACCAGGCCGCGCCGCGGCCGGCGCGCGCTTAAGCGGAACTTAAGGCCTCCTTAACCGGTTCGTCGGCCGGCCGGGCTATGCTCGGCTCGTGATCGAGCTCGATTCGAAGACGCGCCTGCCGCCGGTGCCCTCTTGGGCGGCCGACGGGCTGGACGCGGCAGCTGCTGGCCTTCAGCCGCAAGCAGGTGCTGCGTCCGGTGCCGCTGGACCTGCGGCGGGTCGTCCTCGACATGGAGAGCATGCTGCGGCGACTCATCGGAGAGGACATTCGGCTTGCCGTGCGCGCGGGCCCGAGCCGGCCCGCGTCCTCGCCGAGGACGAGGAGCCCGTCCGGCGCCTCGCCGCCCGGATATTGACCGCGGAAGGCTTCGGGGTCCTGGCCGCATGCCGACCATCCCGTGTTCGAAACGGGCGGTCGCGTTCCGGACGGGTTCCTGCAAAAACCCTTTACGCCCGCGGCCCTGGCTAAGCTCGTGCGGCAGACGCTCGGAGCGTCCGATCAGCGGGAGCGACCGGGCAGGAGAAGCGCGGAGGTGCCGAAGTCGGCGGCGACCGTCCAGCCGCGCCCGCGAGCGTAATCGTCGAGCGCGAGCCTGGACTCGGCCAGAGGCGCCCAACCGGGGATCGCGGAGAGCTCGCCGATGGGAAGACGGCAAAGCAGCAGGCCCGACAAGGGGTGCCTCGCCGCGATCTCGTCGAGCTGCTCGGGATCGACGGGAAGGGCGACGGCCGGCCTATTCGCGTACCAGGCGACCTGGCCGGCGATATTGGCCGCAACCAGGCCGCCCTCGGGCACGAGCCGCTCGACCGCCGCCAGCTCCGGCCAATCCCGCGGCGAGAGAGCGCCCGGATAGGCCGGCCGGCCCTGCGGCAGGGCCAACTCGTGGACGAAAAAGGCGAGGGTCGCCGCGCCTAAGAGCGCCAGCGCGGCGTTGGGGCGGCCGAAGCGGGCGCCGAGCTCGCGCGCGCCGCGAGCGGCGAGCAGCAGCGCCGCCGGGGCAAACCATAGGAAATAGCGCCCGCCCGCGCGCGGTCCCAACTCCTCGTAGCGCAGCAAGGAGAAGGCCAGCAGCTCCAACAGGAGCATCCCGGCCGCGAGCCGGCCGAAACGCCGCGCCGCCGTGTCGGGCCGCCGCAAAGTCCACAGGCCCCAGCCCGCGAAGGGAAACAGCGCCTGCATCTGCCACCAGCCCGGAAGATGACTCGCATAGAGCCCAAGGTAGGCGGCGAATTTGCGGGCCAGCGCGCCGGGGTGCGCGCGCGCGAGCTGGAGCGGGTCGTAGAGGCGGTAGTAGAGCCAGGGCGGAAGGTCGGTCGCGACCCGGCGGGCCAGATTGACGCCGGTGTAGGGCGCGGTGAGCCCGTGGAACCAGCGCAGGTTGTAGGCCAGGGCGGGCGAGGCGGCGGCGGCCAGGCCCGCGGCGAACGCCGCCAGGGCGCGCGATCCGCGCTTGCCGGCCAGCCAAGCCCATAGGGGCAGCCACAGGATTACGTTGTAGCGCGCGAGGAAGCAGGCGCCGGCCAGCGCCCCGGCGAGGGCGCAGTCCGCGGCCGTCCGCGCCCGGACCAGCACGGCGGCGGCGAGCAAGACCAGCAGGGCGAAGCCGAAATCGGGCAGGCCCCAAAGCACGAAGCCTCTCTGGAAAGAAGGGTCGAGCGCGATGAATAGACCGGCGAAGAGCCCTTCGGCGGGCGAGAGCAGAAGCGAGCCGACGACGGCCGTCGCCGCCGCCCAAAGGCCGAGGGAGGCGACGCAGACCATGGCGACGGAGCTGTCGCGCGCGCCGCCGAGGCGCTCGGCGAAGGCCGCCAGGTAGGCTTGCAGCGGGAAGCGATCGGCCACCGGAGCCGGATGCGCCGCGTCGAAGGGCAGTCCGCGCGAGTCGAGGTAAGCCAGGTCGTAAGGGGTCACCAGCCGCGTCATCAGGCCGCGCCCCTTGGCGATGTTTCGCCCGATTTCGGCGTAATGGCAGAACTCCCAGGTGATGCCGCCCTCGAAGTGGCGGCGCAGAGACCACGTCGAGACGGCGCAAGAAAGGAGAAACAGCGCGGCGGGCGCCGCGAGCAGCGCCCGCCTCACCGTCCCCGGCCTTCCGCCAAGGTGACGATGTTGGACAGCAGCAGAGCCGTCGTGACGGGGCCGACGCCGCCCGGCACGGGCGTGATGAAGCCGGCGCGCTGCGACGCGGGCCCGAAGTCCACGTCTCCGACGAGCTTGCCGTCGCCGTCGTTGGTCCCGGCGTCGATGACGATGGCGCCGGGCTTGATCCAGGCGCCCTGGACGAACCGCGCCCGGCCGAGACAGGCGACCACGACGTCGGCCTGCGCGACCTCGCCGGGAAGGTCCCGGGTCTTGGAGTGGCACAACGTCACGGTCAAGTCGAGAGAGGAGAGCAGGTGCGCGGCGGGTTTGCCTACGATCGTGGAGCGGCCGACGACGACGGCCCGCCGGCCCTCCAGCGGCGTCTTGGTCGAGCGCAGCAGCTCGGCGACGGCCAGGGCCGTGCACGGGACGGGGATGCGCTTGTCCCTGATCTCGGAGTAGGACTTGGCCGCGAAGAGCCTGCCCAGATTGGTCGAGCCGACGCCCTCGGCGTCCTTAGACGGATCGATCGCCGCCGTGACGGCCTCGGCGTCTATGCCGCCGGGAAGGGGCATGTCGACGAGCACGGCGTCGACGCGCGGGTCGGCTTGCACGCGGCGCAGGCGCCTGAGAACCTCGGCTTGCCCTTCGGAGGGCGATATCTCGTGCGTCGCCGCCTCGATGTCCACGCCGGCGCACGCCTTCTCGATCGAGCGCAGGTAGGCCTTGGCCTCGCGGCTTTGGGCGGCGGAGAAGATCGCCAACTGCGGCGGGCGGCCTCGCGCGGCTTTCACGGCGGCCGCTCTGGGCGCGACGGCCGCGGCCAGGGATTTGGCCAGGGCGGTCCCGTCGACCAGGGCCGCGGTCACGGCAGGCGCTCCAGACGCTTGACCAGCCAGGAGAGCTTATTGAGGATCGGCGTCGCCGCGCCCGTCTTGCGCCTGGCGTCGAGAACGGGGCCGACGATGGCGTCGATCTCGGTGCGCCGGCGCGCCTGGAGGTCCTGGAGCATGGAATTACGCTGCCTCGAATCGAGAGGATACGTGCGGGCAAAAAGACGGCGCATGCGCCGCGCGTCGATGCGGTGCCCGGCTTTCCTCGCCACGGTCAGCGCCTCGTCCAGAGCGGCGCGCGAGAGCTCCTGGAGCGGCGGATCCCGGGCCAGGTCGCCGTTGGAGGCCGCGCAGACGGCGCCCAGCGGATTGCCCGCGGCGTTGAAGCACAGCTTGGTCCACAGCATGGAGTCTTCCGAGCCTTCGACGGACACGGACCAGCCCGCGGCCCGCAGCAGCGCGGACGCCGCCTTGAGGGCCGCTTCGTTGCCCGGGTAGCGCGCCAGATGGATGTCGCGGCCTCCGTTGTGGGCCACGCGGCCGAGGGAGAGCCGCTCGGCCGCGACATAGCAGACCCCGACGACGGTCCGGCCGGGGCCGAAGGCCCGCCGGACGGCGGCGGCGTGGCGAAGGCCGTTTTGCAGGCAGACGACGCAGGTCTTGGGCCCGACCCAGGGGCGGGCGGCGCGGGCCGCGGCGGCTATATCCCGGGACTTGACGCAGAGAAAGACCGCGCTGCAGGGGCCCGCCGGCCGGGAGGCCGGCCGCAGGCCGCGCCGGATGAGGCGAGCCCGGCCGCTCGTGCCGACGAAAGAGAAGCCCCGGCGGGCCAGCGCGGAGGCTTGCCCGGGGCGCCGGCCGAGCAGGCGCACGTCCTTGCCGGCCTCCACCCAGCGGGCGGCCAAGACCCCGCCGATCGCGCCCGGCCCGACGACGAGGATATCAGCTTCCGGCCCCACGGCCCAAGTCTAGCACAAAATGAAAAACCCCCGCCGGAGGACCGGCGGGGGTTGTCTCGGACGTTGCGGTTGTTGGGTCTTAGGCGTTGACCATCTTGGCGCGGCTGATGTCGCCCTTCTTGTCCAGGAAGTACAGGTAGCCCTTCTCCTTCTTGAGGCCGACCTTGCTGACCTTCTCCGGCTTGCCGCCCTTCTTGCCGCCGCGGGCCATCTTCGCGCGCGAAACGTCGCCCTGCTTGTCGATGTAGTAAAGGAAGCCCTGAACGCGCTCGACGCCCACCTTCTGAACTTTCTCAGCCATGTTAGAGTTGAACCTCCGTATCCCGGAGAGACGCTGCGCCATGTCTCTTCCGTGCCTCGACTATATAAAATGGTCCCAAAAAGCGCAAGGGATTTATCGACGGGTACCCGACGGACGACGGTCGACGGTCGACGAGCGCTCGACGGAGAAAAGCGCTAGCGGGCGGGGGGTTTTTGGAACAGCGAGATCTGCTGGTCCTGCGGAGCCATGATCAGGCGCTCGCGCAGCCAGGCGTCGACGAGAGCCTTGGAGAAGCGGTACTGCCGGCCGATGCGGGAAGCGGGGACCTTCTTTTGCCGGATCAAGCCGTAGATCTTCGAGCGGCCCATCCCCAGATACTGGGCCAGGGCCTTGATGTCCATGACCTCTGGCACTTCCCCCGAGAATGGCTTTCGCGCGGCTTTCTTCTTTTTCTTCGTGGCCATGGACGATTTAGTTTACGTGATGTGTTATCTTTTGTCAAGAATTGCCATTCGTTTCAAGGCGCCTCGCAGCGGCCGTCGTTGAACACCTCCCGGAAGGCCGACGCCTCGCTGCGATCGGAGGCGAGCCTGTCGAAGGCCTCGACGCAGGGCTTGGGGCAGGACCGGGACCGGCTGACGCACTCGCCGAAGCTCAGGCCCGATTCCACGCAGTCGTCCAAGGCGGCGCGGCAGCGGCGCAGGTCGAACTTGCGCCGCTGGGGCGGCGGCCCGCGCCGAATTTCGACGCCGTGAAATCGCGGCGCCCGCGCGGCCGCGAAGCGCGGCGTCGGCGGCCGCGGCTTGGCGCGCTTGGCCAGGCGCTCCTTGAGCGTCTTGGCGCGGGCGCAGCCGGTCTTGAGGCCGAGGCGGCAGGCCGTCTCGTAGTCCTCCCGCGCGAAGCGCAGGTCGCCTTGGCGCGCGTACGCCAGCCCGCGGTCGAGATACGCCTGGCGCAGGTTCAAGTCCAGGGCCGTCGCACGGTAGAGCTCGGTGATCGCCGTCGAGACGTGGCCGAGCTCGAGCTCGAGGTGGCCCTTGAGATACCGGTAGCGGGCGCTGCGCGGCTCCAGGCGCAGCGCTTGCGCGGAGTCCGCCAAGGCGTCCTCGACCCGGCCGCGCTCGTCGTAGAGCCTGGCGCGGGCGGCGAAGGCCTTCGCCTTGGCCGGCTTGCTGTCGCCGGCCTGCCAAAGCGCCAGGGCCTCGCTGTAGTCGGCCAAGGCCTCGTCCGGGCGCTTGGCCTCGACGGCTTTTTCGGCGCGGATCGAGAGCGACTCGAACGATTCCGCCGCGGCGGGAGAGGCCGCGAGCGCCAAGCAGACGGCGAGTGCGAGGCTCACGACGTAAGAATAGCTTGGCCGCGCGATCGAGGCAAGGGCTCCCGGGGACTGGGGCTTTGGTCCCAATCCCGCCTGGGTCGCCTGCGGCCGCCTGGCGGGCCTTTGGGCTCACGGGCGGCGGGGGAGTTCTTGATAAAATACTCCGTCGCAACAAAACGCGGGAACGACGACAGCGCTTGTCACCCCGTCGCGAATTTGATATATTGCCTTCTCGGGCCGATCCTCACGCGAGCGGCCGATCCGGACTGGGCCGCTAATTAAGGAGACCATGCAAGTCTACGAAACCGTATTGATTCTCAAGCCTGTTCTGTCCGACCCCGAGGTCGCGGAGTTTGTCGAAAAGACCAAGCAGACTATCTCCTCCGATGGAGGCGAGATGGTCAACCAGGAGATATGGGGCCGCCGCAAGCTCACGCACCTCATCGGCAAGGCGCGCGAAGGCGTCTACGCCTATTTCAAGTACAAGGCCAATTCCGGCCTGCTCAAGAAGCTCAACCACAACTTCAGCATCTCCGACACGATCATGCGCAACATGACCGTCCTGGCTCAGGACCGCAAGATGCGCGAGAAGAAGTCGAAGACCAAGAAAGCGAAGGCCCCGGCCCCCGCCGCCGCCGCGCAGGAATAGGCCCTCAGTGAACGTCCGTCTTCCCGAGCAGAACCAGGTCCTGCTGACCGGCAATCTGACGAAAGATCCCGAGGTGCGCTACACGCAGAAGGGCACGGCCATGTGCCGCTTCCGCATGGGCGTCAACCGCCGCTACAAGGACACCGCCACCGGCGAGTGGAAGGACGACACGACGTTCGTCAACATTGTCGTCTGGCGCGAGGCCGCCGAGTCGTGCGGCAAGCGCCTCAAGAAAGGCAGCCCCGTCCACGTCGAGGGCCGCCTGCGCAGCTACGAATACGAGGACAAAAACGCGCCCGGCGCCAAGCGCAGCATGCTCGAGGTGGAAGCCCGCCGCGTCCAGATCTTGGAGAAATCGTCGCCCGCCGGTTCGCCCGCGGGCGGCGCCGAGGAGCCGGCGGCCGCAGAGGCCGCCGCAGACATCGAGGAGGTTCCGTTCTAATGCCCGACGCAAAGCCTGAAGAGACCACGACGGCGGGTGCCGCCACGACCACCGCCGCCGCGTCCGCCGAAGCTCCCAAGCCGGCGGCCGCCGCCCCGTCGCATTCCGCGCCCCGCCGGCCCGAGATGGGCCGCCGCCGCGCGCCATTCCCGGTCCGCCGCAAGGTGTGCCGGTTCTGCGCCGAGAAGGTCCGCGACATCGACTACAAGCAGATCCAGATCCTGCGCACGTTCATGACGGAGAGCGGCAAGATCCTCTCCTCGCGCATCACGGGCAGCTGCGCCAAGCACCAGCGGCAGCTCGCGCGCGCCATCAAGCGCGCCCGCAACCTGGCCCTCCTGCCCTACGTGGTGAAATAGCCATGAAAGTCATCCTTCGCTCAAACGTCGCCAAGGTCGGCCGCGCCGGAGACGTCAAGGACGTGTCCGACGGCTTCGGCCGCAACTTCCTGCTGCCCAAGAAGCTCGCCACGCCGGCCACCCCGGCGGCGCTGGCTCAGTGGGAGAAGGGCAAGGAGAAGCGCGTCCAGCTCCAGGCCCAGCTGGTCGCCAAGACCAAGGAGCTCGCCGAGAAGATCAACGGCGTGAGCCTTTCCTTCTCGCGCCCGGCGGGCGCCGAGGGCAAGCTCTTCGGCTCCGTGGGCAAGTCCGACATCGTCAAGAGCCTCAAGACCTGCGGCTTCGAGATCGACAAGCAGACCGTCGTCCTCGAATCCGCCATCAAGAAGGTCGGCGAGCACGAGATCGAGCTTCAGCTCCTGCCCGAAGTCAAGGCCTCGATCAAAGTCACCGTCACTCCTCGCGAGTAGCCGAGGGCCCAGCGGCCCATGTCCAATAATCCGGTTCAGCTTCCGCCTCAGGCCCTCGAGGCGGAGATGGCGGTCCTCGGCTCGATGCTCATCGAGCGCGACGCGGTCGAAAAGGCCGTCGACGTCCTCATCGAGAAGGACTTCTATCAGGACAGCCACCGCAAGATCTTCGCCGCCTGCGTCGAGCTCTACCGCCGCGGCAGCGCCGTGGACCTCGTCACGGTGTCGGAGGAGCTCAACAAGACCAAGCTCCTGAGCGACATCGGGGGCGCGACTTATCTCACCGAGCTGCTGCACAAGGTGGCCACGGCCGCCCACGTCGACTACTACGCCAAGCTCGTCAAGGACAAGGCGCTGCTGCGCGACCTCATCAACGCGGCGACGAGCATCGTCTCCAACGCGTATTCGGCCGAGAAGGAGACCTCGGAGCTGCTCGACCAGGCCCAGGCCAACATCATGAAGGTGGCCGAGCGCCAGAGCATGCACAGCGTCGCCGAGGCCAAGGACCTGGCTCATCCGACGCTCGAGCGAATCGAGAAGGCGCACAAGAACAAGTCCAAGGTCACCGGCGTCTCCTCGGGCTTGAACAGCCTGGATTGGATGACGACGGGCTTTCAGAAGGGGGATTTGGTGCTGCTGGCTGCGCGCCCCAGCCAAGGCAAGACGGCGCTCTGCTTGAACATCGCCTCGAACATCGCCTTGCACCCGAGAGACCCGAAGCCCGTCCTGATTTTTTCCCTGGAAATGAGCAAGGAATCGATCATGGACCGCTTCATCGCCGCCGAGGCCGGCGTCGACCTCAAGTCCATCAAGACCGGCTATTTCCCGCGCGAGAAGTGGACGGATCTGACCAACGCGGCCGCGCGGCTGTCCGAGGCGCCTCTGATGATCAGCGACGCCTCGGCGTTGTCGGTGCTCAGCGTCCGGTCCATCGCCCGGCAATGCGTGGCCGAGCAGCGCCGGCGGGGCAAGGAGTTGGGCATCGTCATTATCGACTATCTCCAGCTCATGCGCGGCTCGTCCTTCCGCACCGAAAGCCGCCAGCAGGAGGTCTCGGAGATCTCCCGCGGGCTCAAGGGCTTGGCGCGCGACCTCCAGCTGCCCGTCTTGGCGCTCTCCCAGCTCTCGCGCCGGACCGAGGAAAAGGGCCGCACCGACGGCCGCCCCCAGCTTTCCGACCTGCGCGAGTCGGGCGCTCTCGAGCAGGACGCCGACTTGGTCATGTTCATCTACCGCGAGGCCCAATACAAGCAGAACGACCCGACCGTCGACGACCGCAAGGCGGAGATCATCGTCGCCAAGAACCGGCAAGGCCCCACGGGGACGGCCGACGTGCAGTTCCTCAGGCACCTGACCAAGTTCGTGGACGCGACGACGGAACAGGAGCCGGAAGGCGGCGCCGCCGTCATCGAAGACGCGCAGACCGCCTTCTCGTAAGGCCTGGCGCTCGGCGCCGGCTTTTTGAGAATATTTCCCTATGACGCTGGCCGCCGCGGCCGTCACTCGGCGTTTCTTCCGCCCGACCTGGGCCGAGATCGACTTGGAAGCCTTGCGCCGCAACCTCTCGAAGCTGCGCGACAAGGCCGCCGGGGCCCAGGTCATGTTCGTGGTCAAGGCCAACGCTTACGGGCACGGCGCCGCGGAGTGCGCGCGGGCCGCCGAGCGCCTCGCCGATTGGCTGGGCGTGTCCTGCGTCGAGGAGGGCATCGCGCTTCGCGAAGCCGGGCTCAAGCAGCCGATTCTGGTCCTCGGCAGCCTCTACCCCTTCGAGAGCTTCCTGGCGGCGGCGGAATTCGGCCTGACGCCGACGGTGGCCAGCCTCTCCGCGGCCCAGGCGCTCGGCGAGGCCGCGAAGACCGTCGGAAGACGGCTGTCCTGCCATCTCAAGGTGGAGACGGGCATGGGCCGCATCGGCATGAGCCCTGCGGCCGCCGGGGCCGTCGCTCGATTCGTCGCCGGGGACCGCGGCCTGCGCATCGAAGGGGCCTACACTCATCTTGCCCGGGCCGAGGACGGCCCCGAGGCTTCGCGGGCCCAGATGAGCCTGTTCGGGCAGGCCGTGGAGCAGATCGCGCGGGAGGCGGGGCCCGTCGAGCTGCGGCATGCCGCCAACTCCGCGGCGGCCGTCCGCTTCCCGTGGGCGCGCCTCGACCTGATCCGCCCCGGGCTGGCCGTCTACGGCCTCTATCCCGGCTTCGAGCCGGTCCTGTCGCTGAAATCCCGGGTGGTCTTCCTGAAGTATCTGCCCAAGGGCGCGACGGTGAGCTATGGGGGCGCGTTTCGCTGCAAGAAGGCCTCGCGCGTCGCCACGATCCCGATCGGCTACGCCGACGGGCTTTCGCGAGGGCTGTCGGGCAAGGGCTGGGCGCTGGTGCGCGGCCGCCGCTGCCGCATCGCCGGGCGCGTCACGATGGACATGACGATGCTCGACGTCACCGACCTGCCCGAGGTCCGCGTGGGCGACGAGGTCGTCTTCATCGGGCGTCAGGGGGGGGCGGAGATCCCGGCGGCGGAGCTCGCCCGCGAGCTCAAGACGATACCCTACGAGATCGCCTGCGGCGTTTCCGCCCGGGTTCCCCGCGTCTGCCGCGGTTAACCTCTCCGGACCCGGATTCGGCTTATATTTGTTAGACTCTTCGTCACGGAAGCGTCATGACTACCGCCTTGTTCACGTGGGTCGGCGAAAGCCTCTTCGGTATCTTCGAGGGAGCGGGCCAGTTCACCTTTCTGGTGCGCTCGACCATCCAGTGGCTGGGCCGCCGCAGCATCGAGGGCCGGCAGACCCTCGTCCAGATCGTGCGTATCGGCATCGACTCGATGCCGGTCGTGCTGCTGACGTCTTTTTTCACCGGGATGGTGCTCGCGCTCGAGATGGGACAGACTTCGCAGCATTTCTTCAACGAGCCGCTGTTCATCGGCACCGTCGTCTCCTTCGCCATCGTCATGGAGCTCGGCCCCGTGATGACGGCGATCGTCGTCGCCGGCCGCGCGGGCGCCGCCATCGCCGCCGAGCTCGGCACGATGAGGGTCACCGAGCAGGTGGACGCACTCTACACGCTCGGCACCGACCCGGTCCGCTACTTGGTCATCCCGCGCGTGCTCGCCTTTCTCGCCGTCTTGCCTTTCCTGACGGTCATGGCGGACTTTTCCGGCATCATCGGCGGCTATTTCGTCGCGGCTTCCAAGATGCACGTGCCGCCCAACGTCTACTGGCACGACATCATCGACAACATGTTGCCGCGCCATTTCTGGCACGGCTATCTCAAGACCTACGTCTTCGCGACGTCGGTCTCCTTCATATGCTGCTACAAGGGGATCACCACGCGCGGCGGCGCCGAGGGCGTGGGCCGCTCCACGACGGCGGCCGTCGTCATGAGCATGGTCTCCGTGCTGGTGCTCGATTATTTCGCCACGGCCGTGCTCAACGCCTTGGGGATCACCTGAGATGATCGAGGCGAAGGGCGTCGTCAAGCGCTTCGGCGACCGCACCATTTTGCGCGGCGTGGACCTGACCGTCGAGCAGGGAGAGACGCTGTGCATCATCGGGGGCTCCGGCTGCGGCAAGAGCACTTTCCTCAAGTGCGTCATCGGCCTCCTGCGCCCGGACGAGGGCCGCGTCACCGTCGACGGCCTCGACATCGCCGAGATGAACGAGGAGACTCGGATCGGCGATTACCGCCGCCGCTTCGGCTACCTTTTCCAGGAGGCGGCGCTTTTCGACTCCATGACGGTCTGGGAAAACGTGACGTTCGGCCTGCGCTACCTGACCCGCACCGACCCGTCGAAATTCCGCAGCATCGCCAAGGACAAATTGGCGCTGGTCGGTCTCAAGGACATCGAGGACTTCAAGCCCGCCGAGTTGTCGGGAGGCATGAAAAAAAGAGTGGGGCTGGCCCGGGCCATCGCGGCCGAACCGTCTTATATTTTGTATGATGAGCCCACGACGGGGCTGGATCCGATCATGTCGGACGTCATCAACGACCTGATCCTCGACCTGCAAAAGCAGCTCAAGGTCACTTCGATCGTCGTCACGCACGACATGAAATCGGCCTACAAGATTGCGAGCCGGATAGCGATGCTGCACGAAGGCCGCGTCCTCGAGTCGGCGCCTCCCGAGGCCATCAAGCGCAGCGAAAATCCTTACGTCCACCAGTTCGTCGAGGGCCTGAGCCAGGGGCCCATCAAGATGAAGCTCAAGGACTACGAGCCGGACGCCGCCGCCAGGCAAGGAACCGCCGGCTAGATGTCCCTGGAAACCAAAGTCGGAGCGTTCGTCGTCTCCGGCCTCGTGCTCATCGCCACCGCGATCTTCCTGCTCGGCAACTATACCCTCCAGCGGCGCTACACGATCTACGCCACGTTCAACGACGTGGCCAACCTCACCAAGAACTCGCCGGTGAAGCTCTCCGGCGTCGAGGTCGGGCAGGTCAAGGACATCCAGCTCGTCGACAGCTATGCCAGGGTGGTCATGACCATTCGCGAGGACGTCAAAATCTACCGCGACGCCGACTTCACGATCGGCACGACGGGCATCATCGGCTCGAAGTACCTTCAGATCGACCAGGGCCATCCGGAGGCCGGCGTCATCGAGCCGGGCACGACCGTGCAGGGGACCAACCCGGTCGACATCCAGAAAGCCCTCACCAAGGCGCTCAACAGCCTTCAGAGCTTGATGGCGGATCTCAATGCTCCCGGGCCGCGCGGCTCGTTGACGCAGAACCTGCGCGAGACGGTGGCCGACCTGCGGGAGATGACGGCCAATCTCAACGACCTCATCGCCACCACCAAGCCCAACCTCGAGCACGCCATGGCGCGCGCCGACGACATCTCGGCCAAGCTCGACTCCGTCCTGGCCCACACCGACGCGACCATGGCGGCGCTGTCCACTTCTTCGGGCACCGTCGGGGCCCTGCTGCACGACCAGAAGGTCAAGCAGGACGTCACCGAGACGATCGCCTCGGTCAAGGACGCCGCCGAGACGGCCAAGGACGCCTTGAGCCGCATCAATCAGTTCCACATCTACTGGAACTACGACTGGCGCTATGAGAGCGCGATTCAGGGGGCCAAGTCGGACCTCGGCCTCAAGATCGTGCCGCGGCCGGGACACTACTACTACGCGGGCGTCGAGAACCTCGGCAGCCCCAGCAACATGGCCAAGCACGGCAACGACTACGAGAAGCTCAACACGGTGGACGGCCTTCTGGGCTTCGAGCGCGGGCCCTTCGATCTGGCCGTCGGCGCCATCCGCTCGGCCGGCGGCGGACGCCTGACCGTCACGCCCTTTTACACCAGCGACTTCGGCAAGCGCTTCAGCGTCTTCGGCCAGGCCTATAACTTCGGCCGCAACATCGTCATCGACGGCCGGACCTTCAACAAGCCCGACTACGACGTCGGATTGCTCGCGCGCATCAACCGCTTCTTCGGAATCGGCGCCCGCGTCGAGGATCTGGCCGAGACCAAGCGCTTCGAGGCCTGGGGCAAGGTCAACTTCGAGGACAAGGACATCGCCTACCTCTTCGGCCTGACCACCTTCGCGGCCGCCGGCACCAAGGGACGCAGCGCCAACCACGAGGGCAGCAGCCCCTGATCATGGCCCGCTTGAAGACCGTCTATCGCTGCCAGGAGTGCGGCTACGCGGCTCCCAAGTGGATGGGGCAGTGCCCCGACTGCTCGGCCTGGAACACGCTCATCGAGGAGGTCGTCGAGTCGAGGCCGGACGGCTTGGCTTCGGCCCCGGGGACCGGCCCGGCGCGCATGATGACGCAGTTTAGCTCCGAGGTCGTGGCGCTTTCCCAGGTCAAGGCCGACTCCGAGCGCCGCCGCTCTTGCGGGCTGCCCGAGCTCGACCGGCTGCTCGGAGGCGGCATCGTCGCGGGGCAGGTCGTGCTCCTGGCGGGGGCTCCGGGCATCGGCAAGTCCACGCTCATGCTGCAGGCCGCCGCCCGCCTGGCGGCCGGAGGGAAGGTCCTCTACGCCTCGGGCGAGGAATCGCTCAAGCAGGTATCATCGCGCGCCAAGCGCCTGGGGCTCTCGGCTGAAACGCTCTTCCTGCTCTCCGAGACGAGCCTGGCCAAGATCGCCCAGCACGCGGAAAAGCTGGGCCCCGACGTGCTGGTGATCGACTCCATCCAGACCGTCTATCATCCCGAGTTGACGTCGAGCCCGGGCTCCGTCGCGCAGGTTCGCGAGTGCGCCGGCGAGCTGCTGCGGCTGGCCAAGAAGAGCGACACGGCCGTCTTTTTGCTCGGGCACGTGACCAAGGACGGGGCGCTGGCCGGCCCCAAGGTCCTCGAGCATATCGTCGACACCGTCCTCTATTTCGACTCCGAGCGCCACGACCTGCTTCGGGTCCTGCGCGCGCACAAGAACCGCTTCGGCCCCACCGACGAGACCGGCCTCTTCGAGATGGCCGAGACGGGCCTCAAGGAAGTGCGCGACGCCGCCTCTTTCTTCATCGCCGACCGGGTGGAGCGGCCGAGCGCGGGGCGGGCGGTGTCGGTGACGCTGGAGGGCTCCCGGCCCATGCTCGTCGAGACGCAGTCGCTGGTGGTCTCGACGCGCTATCCGCTGCCGCGCCGCATGGCCACGGGCCTGGACCTGAACCGCGTGCTGGTCCTGCTCGCCGCCATGGAGAAGCACCTGCGCCTGCGCCTGGAGGACAAAGACGTCTTCGTCAGCCTGGCCGGAGGCGTGCGCCTCAAGGACCCCGCGCTGGACCTGGCCTTGTGCATGGCGGTGCTCAGCTGCGCCAAGGACGCTCCCCTGCCCGCCGATTGGGTGATGATCGGCGAGGTGGGCCTCTTGGGCGAGATCAGCCGGGTCCCGCATCTCGAAAGCCGCTTGAAAGAGGCGGCCAAGGCCGGCTTTCGCAAGGCCCTGGTGCCGCAGCGGGCCTTGAAGGACCTGCCGCGCGGGCTCGGCCTCGAGCTCCAGGGAGCGGCGGACCTTTCGGACGCGGCCTCGATTTTCGTGGAACTCGACCACAAAGCCAAGGAGTTGTCGCCATGAGCATCTGGTTCTTCAGGGCGTTCGTCATCCTGGCCTGCCCGGCCATCGTCTACTTCCAGATCACGCGCTCCGTCAAGGGCGCGGCGCTCGGTCTGGCCGTCGGAGCCTTGATCGTGATCTTCGAGATGCTGATCGCCGGCATCAACCTGCTGACGATGATCTCCGGCATCCTCGGGGCCTCGGTGGGCATCATCGTCGCCAAGCTCCTCGATTACACCGTGTTTCAGATCGGCAACGAGGCCCTCTACTCCGCGTGGGATAAGTATGCCGTGCTGCGCTACTTCGCCCTGGGAATCCTCGGCATGATCATCGCCGTGCGCAAATTCCCGGAATTCGACGACCTCGACAAGGACATCCTCAAGATGGGCAAGCGCCGCGGCGCCGACATGAAGCTCCTCGACACCAGCGCGATCATCGACGGGCGGGTCATCGACATCAGCGAGACCAAGTTCCTCTCCGGCACGCTGGTCGTGCCCCGCTTCGTCCTCAACGAGCTTCACCGGCTGGCCGACTCCCAGGACTCCCTCAAGCGCGCCCGCGGGCGCCGCGGCCTGGACATCCTGGCCCGCCTGCAGGAAAACCCCGACGTCCCGGTCAAGATCCTGGACAAGGACGTCGCGGATATCCCGGACGTCGACGGCAAGATCGTGCGCCTGGCCCGCGACATGGGCGCCAAGGTGATCACGACGGACTTCAATATGAACAAGATGGCTGCGCTCGAGAGCGTGGTCTGCTTGAACGTCAACGACCTGGGGACGGCTCTCAAGCCGGTCGTGCTGCCCGGCGAATCGATGTCGCTGTTCGTCATGAAGGAAGGCAAGGAGCGCGAGCAGGGCATCGCCTATCTCGACGACGGCACGATGGTCGTCATCGAGGACGGCCGCAAGCACATCGGCAAGCGCGTCGAGGTCGGCGTGACCTCGATCCTCCAGACGTCGGCCGGGCGGATGATCTTCGCCAAGTCCCGCGGGGAGAAGGCCGCGTGAGGACCGGGGCCATCATCGTCGCCGGCGGCAGCGGCACGAGGATGGGGCGCCCCAAGCAGTTCCTGCCTCTTTCGGAAAAGACGGTCGTCGAGTGGTCCCTCGACACTTTCCTGCAGCTCGAGGAGATCGACCCGATCATCCTGGTGATGACGCCCGAGAACGTCCGCGACCACGGCGCCAGGCTCTCCTCGGACCGCGTCAAGGTCGTGGAGGGCGGGGCCACGCGCATGGTGTCGCTTCGCAACGGCTACAAGCACCTGCCCGAGGACGTGGAGGTCGTGGCCATCCACGACGGGGCCCGGCCGCTGGTGACTGCGGCGATCGTCCGGGCCGTCCTCGACGAGGCCTATGAATCGGGCGCCGCCTTGCCCGCCGTGCCCGTCAAGGACACCCTGAAAAAGGTCACCAACAAGCAGCTTTGGATCTCCGGGACGCCTTCGCGCTCCTCGTTCTGGGCCGCGCAGACGCCGCAGTGCTACCGCCGGGAGATCCTGGACGAGGCTCTCTCGCGCTTCCCGGAGGAGAAAAACGCCACCGACGAGAGCCAACTCGTCGAAAAGACCGGGCACAAGGTCAAGATCGTTCCCTCGACCTACGAGAATTTCAAGATCACCACCCCGGAGGATCTGACGATGGCTGAAGCGCTGATGGAGGAACGGCGGGGAGGCCGCCGCCGCACCGCAGTCGGGTTCGGCTTCGACATCCATAAGCTCGTGGCCGGCAGGGAGTTGTGGCTGGCCGGCCTCAAGCTCGCCCATCCGCGCGGCCTCTTGGGGCATTCCGACGGCGACGCCGTGCTGCACGCCGTCGGCGACGCGATCCTGGGCGCGCTCGGGGCGGGGGAGATCGGCATCATGTTTCCGCCGGACAACCCGAAGATCAAGAACATCCCGAGCAAGGACATCATGGCCGCCGTGATGGCCAAGATGATCACGGCCGGGGCCTCTCTGGCCCACGTCGACGTGACGCTCGTCGCCGAGGAGCCGAAGCTCAAGCCTCACTACGAGGCTTTCCGCGCGTCGCTGGCGGCGATCCTGAGCGTGCCCGAGACGCGCATCAACCTCAAAGCCAAGAGCAACGAGGGCCTGGATTCCATCGGGCATGGCGACGCCATCGCCTGCTACGCCGTGGCCACAGTCTTACTTCCGGCGTAAGCGGTCGAGCGTCGCGGCGCACTCGCGCGACAGGTCCTGCCTTTGGGAGAGCAGGCAATGCTCGATGCGGCCCGCGCCGGGCACGGCGGAGAAGCACCGGCGCTCGATGTCGGAGGCGCAGGGCTCCACCGGCCCGATGTAGCTCCAGCAGGCCGCCGAGACCTTCGGGCGCCGGCGCAGCAGGCAGCCGAGCAGCCCTCCGCCGGAAAGCGTCGGACAGACGCGAGCCGCGTCGTCGGAGCACAGGGTCTCGAAGGCGCTCGGCTGCGCCGCGGCGGGGCTTGGCAGCAGCGCCAAGGCCAGCAGCAGGGCGCCCATCAGCGGGAGCGCCCCTGCAGGGCGTCCATCTGATCGGAGCAGGCTTTCGAGAGTTGGCTGCGCTGGGCGAGCAGGCAGTTGTAGAGGCGGCCCTCGCCGGGAGCGACGCTGAAGCACAGGCTCTGCGCCTCGGCCGCGCAGGGCTTGAGCGGGGCGAGGTAATTCAAGCAGGGGGCCGACACTCGCGCGGCCTCCTGGAAGAGGCAGTGCACGAGGTCGCCTCCGCCTCGGGCCGGGCAGAACTCGGCGGCGTCGGTGCCGCAGGCCGCCGTGAAGGGACCGGCCGTGACCTGGGCCCGGGCGGCGCTTGCGCAAAGCCCGGCGGCGACGAAGGCGAGGATGATCCTCATGAGCCCCCCTTGGAACGGCCGGCCGAAGAGACGGCCGCCCGGCAGCTGACGGAAAGATTGCCCAGGGCCCCTTCGAGGCAGCGCAAAAGGCGGCCGCCTCCGACGGGAACGTCGGCGCAGAGCGCCGCGGCTTCCTGGGAGCACGGCCAAAGCGCCTCGCCGTAGTCCTTGCACGCGCTCGACACGCGCTGGGAGTTTTGTCCCAGGCATGCGAAGAGCGCTCCGCCGGACCGCCCGGGGCACAGCAGCGTCGCGTCGCCTCCGCAGGCCGCCTCGAACTTCGGGTTTCTTCCGAAGAGATTCGCCGTGGTCATGGTCACCGTCAGGGCCAGGCCCGCCGCCGGGATCCAACGCATCCGTCTCATAACCGCGCCTGCGTCTTCATTTTACGCCGCGGCGCGAGCGCGCGTCCATCGACGGGGGGCGACGGTCGCGCGACGGGTTTTCGACGGCGGCCGCCGGCGTCGCGCCAAGGCCGGCTTTTTTGGTCTAATAGACGGGAATGGTCCGCTTTCTCCGCCTGGCGAGCCTCGGCTGCGCGTTCGCGCTGCTGCTGTCCGCCTGCCGCAAAGACGCGATCGTCTCCTATCGCGCGCCCAAGGACGCCGCGCCGGCCCTGCCCGCTCCCATGGCGTCGTCGGCCTCCCTGCCCCTGGCCTGGGCCCTGCCCAAGGGCTGGACGCAGAAGCCGCCTTCGGAAATGCGCGTGGCGAGCTTCGCGGCCGCGGGCAAGGATGGGCTTTCCGCCGACATCTCCGTCGTCTCCCTCTCCGGCGACGCCGGCGGCATCCTCGCCAACGTCAACCGGTGGAGGGGCCAGCTGCAGCTGCCGCCGGTCCGGGAGGCCGGCCTGGCCGGCTGCACGCGGCGCATCGCACCGGGCGGCCGGCGCATGGTCCTGGTCGATTTCGTCACGAAGGGCCTCTACATCGACAACCGCTACAAGAAGCGCATCGTCGCCGCGATCTACCCCCGCGGCGGCGGCACTTGGTTTTTCAAGATGGCGGGCGAGGACGCCCTGGTCGCCGCCCAAAAGCCGGCGTTTTTGAAATTCCTTCGCTCACTCAAATTCCATGATGGCTCCGGCGCGTAGGCGGGCTTCGGCCAAAGGGTGGCTCTCGGCGGTCTCCTCGCCGAAGTTCATCACGTTCTGCATCGCGGTCTCGATGGTGCTGGTCTTTGCCGGGACCATCGCGCAGGTGAGCATGGGCACCTTCCCGGCGCAGAAGCGCTTCTTCAACAGCTGGTGGGTCTTCGCCGCGACGCCTTGGGGCTTTCGGGTGCCGGTGCTGCCCGGCGGCCTGACGGTGGGCCTGTTGTGGCTCTCGAGCCTGCTCGCCTCCCTTTTCCAGCGCTTCAAATACGGCTGGAAGAGCGCCGGCCTGGTCCTTGCCCACGTCGGATTGATCCTGCTGCTGCTCGGCCAATTCCTCACCCAGACCCTGGCGCGGGAAAGCCAGATGCCGATCCAGCTCGGGCACACGATGGCTTACGCCGAGAGCACGCTCGACACCGAGCTGGCCGTCGTCGAGGGGTCCGATCCCAAGTTCGACCAGGTGGTCAGCATCCCTTATTCCCGCTTCAGCCGTCCGGGCGAGATCAAGACGCCGCTGCTGCCCTTCGTCATCGACGTCCAGCGCTTCTACCGGAACGCCCAGCTGACGATGGCCTCCGCGGCGGGCGCGGCGACCCAGGGCGTCGGCGCGCGCATCGCCGTGCAGCAAGAGCCGCCCGTCAGCTCCGACGACGACTCCAACGCCGTCACGGCCGTCGTCGAGATCAAAGCCGGCGGGCAAAGCTTGGGCACGTGGCTGTTGTCCTCAGGCCTCGGCGCCCCGCAGACGGTCCACGTGGACGGCAAGGACTACCGCCTCTACATCCGGCCCAAGCGCTATTACTTCCCCTTTACCCTGACGCTCAAGGACTTCCGCCACGACGTCTACCCGGGCACGGACATCCCGAAGAACTTCTCCAGCCTGGTGCGCCTGGACTCGGAGAGCGGCCACGAGCACCGCGACGCCCTGATCTACATGAACCATCCCCTGCGCTACGCGGGGCTGACCTTCTACCAAGCGAGTTTCGGGCAAAACGACACGCTCTCCGTGCTTCAGGTGGTGCGCAACCCCGTCTGGATCACGCCGTATCTGTCCTGCGCCATCGTCATCCTCGGCCTGGCGATCCATTTCCTGATGTCTCTGCAGGCCTACTCCCGGAGGGCCGCGTGAGCTCGAAGAAATCCCTCGACGACCGTCTGTCCAAGCGGCTGCCTGTCTGGCTCGCGGTCGCGGCCGCCCTGGCTCTCCTGCCGGGCCTGCGCGCGCCCTCCTACCGCGCCGCCGTCCCGCTGGCCGATTTCGGCCGCCTGCCCGCGCTCGGCGGGGGACGCATCAAGCCGCTCGACACCGTGGCGCGGACCTCGCTTTTGGAGCTCTCGGGCCGCCAGACGCTGGCGGGCAAGGACGGTTCCCGCGCGGCGCTCGAGTGGCTGGCCGAGGTCTCTTTCGACGCGCCGTCCGCAGACAAGGAGAACGTCTTCCAGATCGACGATCCCGACGTCCTGGGCGTGCTCGACTTGCGTCAAGGCCGGCGCCGGCTCTATTCCTTCAACGAGCTCAAGGGCGACCTGGCGCTGATCCAGAAGCAGGCCGACGAGGCCAACCAGGTGCGGGGCTCGTCTCGCAGCCGCTATCAGTCGGCGATCATCTCCCTTCAGGACAAGCTCGAGCTCTACCAGGAGCTGGAAAACACGCTTCAACTGGCCGGTGCCGGCAACATCGCCTTCGGCTACCAGTATTTGGAAGGCAAGCTCCTGCCGGCCTTGGCCGAGCACTTCAAGCACCGCCATACCGATCGCACGGCGATGAGCGAGCTCGGGCAGTATGTCGAACAATTCCAGTTCCTGGCCAAGGTCGCCGCGTTCTTTCCGCTGCCGGTCCGCGTGTCCGGGCAGGGCCTGCACTGGATGAGCGTCGGGGAAGCATCGATCGACCGGCTCAGGACCGACTCCTTCCATCCCGGGCTGATCGCCTACGCGTCCATGGGCGACGCCTGGCGCTCCGGCGACGCCGCGGCCTTCGGCAAGGCCGTGGAGGATTACCGCACGTGGCTCGCTTTCCACGCGCCCGGCCCGGCGTCCTGGGTGTCCGACGAGTTCGTCTTCAACTCCTTCGATCCCTTCTTCAAGGCGTCGCTGCTCTATTTGGCCGCGTTTCTGCTCGTCTTCGCCTCGTGGTTGGTCTATCCCAAGACCTTGAGCCGCTGCGCCTTCGCGCTGCTCGCCGTGGCCTTCGTCGTGCACACGGCGGGCTTGGGCACGCGCATCTGGCTGCAAGGACGGCCGCCGGTGACCAACCTCTACTCCTCCGCCGTGTTCGTGGGCTGGGCCGCCGTCCTGCTCGGCCTGTTCCTGGAGCGGCTCACGCGCCGCGGCCTGGGCACGATGGTCGCGGCGGCGATCGGCGCCATGACCTTGGTCGTCGCCTTGCATCTCGACAACCAGGGCGACACGATGGAGATGATGCGCGCCGTCCTCGACTCGAACTTTTGGCTGGCCACCCATGTCACCTGCATCACCATCGGCTACAGCTCTACGTTCCTGGCGGGCTTCCTCGGCGTCCTTTACATCGCCCAAGAGCGCCTGGCGCCGCAGCGCCTGGCGGAGTCGGCGGCCACGCTCGAGCGGATGGTCTACGGCGTGGTGTGCTTCAGCACCTTCTTCAGCTTCGTGGGCACGATCCTCGGCGGCATCTGGGCCGACCAATCCTGGGGACGCTTCTGGGGCTGGGACCCCAAGGAGAACGGCGCGCTCATGATCGTGCTCTGGAACGCCGCGATCCTGCACATGCTCTGGGGCAAGATGATCGGCCGCCGGGGCCTCATGGTCGCCGTGGTCTTCGGCAACATCGTCACGGCCCTGTCGTGGTTCGGCGTCAATATGCTCGGCATCGGCCTTCACTCCTATGGCTTCATGGACAAGGCCTTCAACTGGCTCGTCGTCTTCGTCGCCGCCCAGCTGCTCATCATGGCCGCCGGCCTCTGGCCCGACGAGCCCGATGGTGTCAGGCCTTGAATTGTTTGACTTGTTGACGCGCTACGCGTAGTCTCGCTGGCGCCCTTTGCGCGGCAGGAACGCCCCGAGCAGGACGACGCCCACGGCGAAGCCCCCGATGTGCGCCCACCAGGCGATGCCGCCGAGGCGCCCCGCGCCCTGCATCGCCAGCCGGCTCGAGTAGATCTGCAGCCACAGCCAGAAGCCCAAAAAGAGCGACGCCGGGATGCGGAAGGTCTCCAGGAAGACGAAGAGCGGCACGAGCGTCGTGACGCGCGCGGAGGGATAGAGGACGAAGAAGGCGCCCAGGACGCCCGCGATCGCCCCGGAGGCGCCAAGAGTGGGAATGTGCGAGCCCCAGGAGGCCCAGACCTGGACGGCGCCCGAGAGCGCGCCGCAAAGCAGATAAAAGACGAGATAGCGCAGATGCCCGAGGCGGTCCTCGACGGCGGCGCCGAAGATGAGCAGGAACCACATGTTGCCGAGGATGTGCAGCCAGCCGCCGTGGAGGAACATCGAGGTCAAGAGCGAGCGCAGGGTGAAACGCGCGGGGACGAGGGCGTAGCGCAGCAGGAACCGGTCGAGGCCTCGGCCCAGGGTCAGCTCGTGGTAGAAGACGGCGGCGTTGGCGGCGACGAGGAGCCAGTTGACGACAGCGACGGACTTGCGGGGCACGTCGGCGCGCAGCGGCAGCACGAAAAAGAGTTTATCGAATTTCCTAGAATACGGCGATGGCCCTGAGGCTCTACAACACGCTGACGAGGTCCAAGGACCCCTTCGTGCCCCTCGAAGACCGCAAGGTCGGGCTCTACACCTGCGGCCCGACGGTCTACAACTTCCAGCACGTGGGCAACTACCGCACCTACGTCTTCGAGGACATCCTCAAGCGCGCGCTGCGCTACCTGGGCTTCCAGGTCAACCACGTCATGAACATCACCGACGTGGGCCACCTGACGAGCCAGGCCGACGAGGGCGAGGACAAGATGGAAGTGGGCGCGGCGCGGGAAGGCAAAAGCGCCTGGGATATCGCGAAGTTCTACGAGCGCACCTTCCTTGAAGATATCGCGGCGCTGCATCTCGATTTTCATCCGGCCGCCGGCGCGCCCGGCCCGGACTCGCAGGCGGCGGACATCTTGTGCCGCGCCACGGAGCACATCGCGGAGCAGATAGCTCTGGTGCAAAAGCTTGAGGCCAAGGGCTTGACCTACAAGACTTTGGACGGCATTTATTTCGACTCCGCGAAATTTCCCGGCTACGGCCGGTTGGCCGGCGAGGCCAACGTGC
>DAIDHI010000090.1 GCA_027452025.1 Elusimicrobiota bacterium
GAAGCTGCGCCAGCGTTACGAGGCGAAAAGGCTCGAGCTCTACACTCTCAAGCAGATCGCCGATGGAAAGAAGAAAGGCTCTATCCGGACTCCCGACAAGGACTGCGCCGCGCCCAAAGAGACGCAGGGCCAGGAGCTGACGGTGCTGCGGATGGCCGGCTTCATGGACATCAGCGAGAAAGAGGAGTTCTGCATCCAAAAGCATTCGCAATGCACCGAGCGCGACTTGATGTGCGAGTTCACGCTGCACGTCATCGTCACGCCGGAAGACAAGAAAAAGCACCGGCGGCACTTGCTCATCCACCCCAACGACCCGGTCACAAGCTATCTCGCCCTCTGCCGCCCCGGCGCGACCACCGGGGGCCAGACGAACTTCTTCGGCTTGGGCGGGCCGATCTGTTCTCACTGATTTTTTACTGGACGCGGGACGCGACCGGGGCAATGCTGGACGCATGACCGCCCGCGCCCTTCTTTTGGCTTGCGTGAGCGCTCAGTACTGCCGCTCGTAGCGGGCCGGGTCCTCGTCGCGCTTCTTGGGCGTCCAGTAGCTCTGCGCCGTGCGCAGCTCGCGGTCCAGGGGATCGGAACCGAGGAGCCGGGCCAGCACGGCCAGCGGCGTGACGACGAGGAAGTAGACCAGGCCCATGAGCGCCGCCGTATTGACGCGCTCCAGGACGTTGGCGACGGGCATCCACAGCCTCTCTGGCCATGCGTAGGCGCCGGGGACAAACTGGGCGAGCATCGCGCACAACGCCGCCAGGCCCGCTTCCGCCTCCATCTTGCGAAGGTGATGCCGCCGCCAGGCGATGAGAGCCAGCAGCGCCAGGATGATCGCGAGTCCTCGGCCGAAGCCGCGCAGGCGCTCTTCGGCGGGCGGCTCCAGGGTCAGTCGGGGGCGAATTCCTTCATCCATGATTTGTCCTTGGAAGCGGCCGCCATGTCGCGCTTGTCGAGCCAGTAGGAGCCGAGGGCGAGGTAGTCCATCTCCGTGCGCATGAAGCAAGCGAAGGCCTCCTCGGGCCGGCAGACGATCGGCTCGCCGCGCACGTTGAAAGAGGTGTTGACCAGAACGGGGCAGCCCGTGAGCGCCTCGAAGGCCTTGAGCAGATCGTAGAAGGGCTCGTTATCCCGCCGGCGCACGGTTTGCACGCGCGCCGAATAGTCGAGATGGGTGACGGCGGGGATGTCGGAGCGCGGGCGGTTGAGCCGCTCGAGTCCGAAGAGGGCCGCCTGCTCGGGGGTCTCAGGGATGCGGCGCGATTCCTTGACCGGCGCCGTCAGCAGCATGTAAGGGCTCTCGCCCTCCAAGTCGAAATAGTCGGCGGCGCGCTCGGCCAGGACGGCCGGAGCGAAGGGCCTGAAGGACTCGCGGTATTTGATCTTGAGGTTCATGCGCGACTGCATCTGCGGGTTGCGCGGGTCGCCGAGGATGCTGCGCGCTCCCAGAGCCCGCGGGCCGAACTCCATGCGCCCCTGGAACCAGCCCACGACCGCGCCTTCGGACAGCCGCCGCGCGGCCGTCTCGCAGAGCTCTCGGCGAGCCAGGGGCGCGGCCTTGATTGCCCGCGAAGCGAGGAAGCGGCCGAGCTCCTCGTCGGAATAGGCGGGCCCGAGCAGCGAACCCTGCTGGGAGTCTCCGGGGCCCGCGGCGCGCGGATTGTTGAGATGGTGGTGCCATACCTGCAGCGCCGCGCCGAGCGCCCCGCCGGCGTCTCCGGCCGCGGGTTGGATCCAGACCCGGTCGAAGATCTTCTCGCGCAGGATGCGCCCGTTTCCGACGCAGTTGAGCGCCACGCCGCCGGCCAGGCAGACGTTCGCCTCGCCCGTGATCTTGCGCGCGCGGCGGGCCATGCGCAGCATGATCTCCTCGGTCACGGCTTGGATCGAGGCGGCCAAGTCCATGTCGCGCTGCGTCAGGGGAGACTCTGGCCTTCGCGGCGGCCCGCCGAAGAGCGCGTGGAAGCGCTCGTTGGTCATGGTCAGGCCGGCGCAATAATCGAAACAGCGCAGGTTCAGCTTGAAGGAGCCGTCCTCCTTGAGGTCCAGCAGCTCCCGGTAGATCGTGTCGGCGTAGCGGGGCGTTCCGTAAGGCGCCAGGCCCATCACTTTATATTCCCCGGAGTTCACCTTGAAGCCTGTGTAATAGGTGAAGGCCGAATAGAGCAGGCCGAGCGAGTGGGGAAAGCGCAGCTCGCAGAGGAGCTCGAGCTTGTTGCCCCGGCCCGCTCCGATGCTCGCCGTGGCCCACTCGCCGACGCCGTCCATCGTCAGCACGGCGGCGCGTTCGAAGGGCGAGGGGAAAAAGGCGCTGGCGGCGTGGGATTCGTGGTGCTCCGTGAAGAGGATCGGTCCGTCGAAGTCCAGCGTCTTGGCGATCAGGTCGCTGGTCCAGAGCTTGCGCTTGAGCCACTGCGGCATGGCGAGAGTGAAGGAGCGCAGGCCGCGCGGGGCGTAGCCTAGGTAAGTCTTGAGCAGGCGCTCGAATTTCAAGAATGGCTTATCATAGAACGCGACGGCCGCCAAGTCCTTGACCTGGATACCGCCCTGCGCCAGGCAATATTCGACGGCGTTGACGGGAAACTCCGCGTCGTGGCGCTTGCGGGTGAAGCGCTCCTCCTGCGCCGCGGCGACGACTTTGCCGTCCCGGACAAGGCAGGCGGCGCTGTCGTGGTAAAAGGCCGAGAGGCCCAGGATGTCCATCGGCAGAATTATATTTGATAATCTAGCCGGGATGAAGCGGATCGCGCTGGCCGCTGCTTTAGCGTGCGCGGCGGCTCCTCCGGCCCGCGCCGCCCTCTACACCGTCGACTCGAGCTACAGCGCCGCGCGCATGAGCATACGGCACTGGTTCTTTTTCCACCCCCAAGCGCAGTTCAGCAAGGTGAGCGGCACCTTAGACTACACCGCCGGCAGGCCCGAGTTGTGGAAGGTCTCGGTCAAGATCCAGACGGAGAGCCTCAACGCCTGGGATAAGAAGCGCACTCGGCTGCTGCTGTCGCCGTCCTACCTCGACGCCAAGAGCTATCCGGAAATCAGGTTCGAGTCGACCAGGGTCTACGCGGGCAAGGACGGGCGCACGAAGATGGACGGCGAGCTCACCGTCAAGGGCCGCACGCGCTCCGTGACCTTCGACGTGACGCCCGACTTCCCGTTGGAGCCGGATCTGAGCGGCGTCATGGGCTTGAGCGGCCGCGCCGTCGTCGACCGGCGCTGGTGGCGCGTGCCCAGCGGGCTGTTCTTCGGCCACGAAGTTCAGTTGACGGTGCTTCTCCAGGGCGTTCCCCAGAGTTGACAAAAAGCCGTTTCGGCTCAATACTAGGGCATGGCCACCCCTCGCCGGACGTCCTTGGCCGTCTCCGTCGCTTATCTGCTGACCTTGGCCGTGCCGCCGGGCTATGCCCAGGCGGTTTGCGGCGCCGACGTGACGGCCGCGATGAAGACCGGTTATGTGGCGGCCTCCCGCAAGGCGAGCCTCGAACGCTTGGCGGGCTCCCACGATGGGTGCGCGCAAGACGCCTACTCCTTCTTGAAGGACTACGGCGCGGCCGTCAAGGACGCCGGCGGCAAGCCCGATGGCGGCTCTCGTTCCGACCTCGTCGGGCAGCTCGACCGCATCGTGGATTCGCTGGGCGGCCAGTCCGGCGACTGGCTGCCCTATTACTTCCGGGGCTGGGGAGCGCCCAACCGGCGGCTGACGGTCGCCTCCGACCGCCGTCGTCAGGCGAGCGTTCAAAAGAGCGAGCACGAACTGCAGGACGCCTTCAAGACGAAGTCCGACCAGGGCGTGCCGGCGTCGGCGGCGTCTAGCGGCAGCCGGTTTTTTTCAGGCTCCCTGAAATTCTCCCCCGCGAAGAGCTGGAGCGACCTGAGCATCGCCGTCCCGGCGATCAGAAGCCAGTACGACCGCCTCGCCGTTCCCTCCGAGGGCCAGGGGCTGGTGAAAAAATACCATGCGGTCGGCGCTGTCGCGTTCGTGGCCGGAGCGGGCATCGCGGCGGCCGCGCTGGGCGGCCTTGTCGTCGCGACGCCTGCGGCGGCGGTAGCGGCCGGCGTCCTCATGGTCGGGGGCGGCCTCCTCTATTTCGCGGGCCGGCCCGCCGGGCACGTCTTCGGAAGCGTCTCCGACGCGCTGTCGAACTTGCGGCGCTAGGCCGCTTTCTCGACGACCATCGCCCCGCCCATCCCGCCGCCGGCGCAGGCGGCGATCATGCCGTAGCGCGACTTCGGGTCCTGCTTCATGGCGTAGAGCAGGTTGAGCATCAGGCGCGTGCCCGTGGCGCCCAACGGATGGCCGATGGCGATCGAGCCTCCGTGCGGATTGAGCGCGCCGCTCTTGTACTTGGCGGCCCAGTCGTGGCCGAATTTCTCTTGGCCCACCTTGAAGATGGACAAGACGGTGGCGGCGAAAGGCTCGTGCAGCTCGATGTGGTCGAGGGCGGAGAAATCGACGCCGGCCTGCTTGAGGGCGACGGGCGCGGCGAGGGCGGGAGAGATGCCCATGTGCGCCGGGTTGTTGCCGTAGTAGCCCCAGCCCTTGAGCTCGGCGAGGATCTCCAGGCCGAGGGCCTTGGCCTTTTTCTCGGTCGCCACGATTATGGCGGAAGCGCCGTCGGAGCGGCCGCAGGAGTTGAAGAGCGTGACCGTGCCCTTCATGCCTTCCTGATAAGTCTTGCCCTGGACGAAGGAGCCGTAGTCGCGGTAGAAGTCCTTGAGCGAGTAGGCGGAGTTGTCGAAAAGCGCCGGAGCCTTGGCGAACATCTGCGGCTTGGCGACGAGGTCCTCGCGCAGGAACGGGTACTCGTCCTTGTCGAGCAGCGTGCTGCCGTTGCTGCCGGCCGTGACCACATGGGAGGCGTAGAACCCCTTGTTCCAACCCTCGATGGCGCGGCGGAAGCTCTCGCGGGCGAACTCGTCTTGCTCCTGGCGGCCGATGCCGTACATCTGCGCGCAGACCTCGGCCGTGCCCGCCATGTTGATGTGCTTGACCGGGTCGGTGAGGCCTTCCTCGATGGAGTCGATGACGGCCACGTCCTGGGTCTGCAGGAGTTCCCCCCACTTGGCCTTGACCGTTTCCATGCTGCGCAGGGCCTTGGCGGCGCGGCTGCCGTCGATGGTGTAGGGCATGCGCGACATGCATTCGGTGCCGCCGGCTAGATACAGCTCGCCTTCTCCGGCGAGGATGAAGCGCGCGGCGGCGGAGATGGCCTCGATGGAGGAGACGCAATTGTTCTGCACGGTCACGGCCTGGGCCTTTTCCGGCAGCCCGCAGTTGAGGACGGTCACGCGCGCGATGTTCGGCGCCGAGAAGCTCTGGCCGACCCAGCCGACGATGAGGCCGTCGATGGAGTCCTTGGGAAGCTTGGAACGCTCGAAAACGGCGTTCAGGGCCATCTGCAGCAACCGTTCCGGCTTGAGGGACGAAAGGGAACGCGAAATGTGACCGACGGGAGTGCGCGCGCCGGCGCACAAGACGATCTTCTTGGACTCGGCAAACATCGCAACGCCTCCTTAAATGACTCCAGACGGCTTCGGCGGTAGTATAGCTCTTGGCCTATCGGCCCGCAACGCGGCGCAACGCCGCGGCCAACTGGCGTCCATCGGCCGAGCCCCAGCGGCGCGGGAAAAGCTCGGCGTCCGGATCGACGACCAGGCAGCGGCCGAGGCGGGAGAGTTGGGCTTCGTCGACGATCCCCGAGCCGCCGGGCAGCCCGGCCGCTTGCAGGTGTCCGGCCGCGGAGGCGACCAGCCAATGGCGGTATTCGGGCAGGTAGTAGAAGCGCAGGGGCAGGTAGTCGTAGTCGCTCAAGTGGACGATCGGCGGCCGGCCGGGCAGGGCGCGCACGCGGCGGGCGAGGTCTCCGAGGCGCGGGTCGAGTGCGCAGACGGCGAAGTAGTAGGCCGCCGCACCCGAAAGCACGAGCGTCGGCAGCGCGGCGGCGGCGGCGAGCCGGGGCGCGCGCGACAGCGCGGCCGCGGCTTCCACGAGGGCGCAGAAGAGCAAGGGCGAGAGAAACAGCAGGTAACGAGCCTGCGTCATGGCCGCGCCGAGAAGCCACTCCAGGCCGCGCAGGCCGGCGAAGGCCGCCGCGGCGTGGATGAGGAAGAACGTCAGTGCCGGGGAGCGGCCGGCGGGGCGCAGCGCCGCGGCGCCGAGCAGCAGCGCGGCGCCGACTCCCGCGCCGAGCATGACGCGGCCGAGCGCCAAGCCCAGGAAGGAAGGATCGAAGAGCCATTGGCCGAGCATTTCGAGGAGTTGGCGGACATCGAGCGGCGCGCGCAGGAGGGTCAGCGCGGAAAAGTGCGCGGCCTGCGCGCGGGCCAGGGGAAGCAGCGCCGCGCAGGCCGCCGCCGGGCCGACAAAACAGGCCAAGCGCGGCCAAAGCTCGCGCGTGCGGCGCCGGAACGTCCAGCCGAAAAAGCAGGCGTTGCCCAGCAACAGGAGCCCGAAGAGGTAGTGCGAAGACAGCCCGAGCGCGCCCGCCGCTCCAAAGAGGACGGCCTTGGGCCGCGACCATTCGCGGGAGAGATCCCAGGCCAAGACGAGGTCGGCCAAGGCGAGCAGGAGGACCAGGGCGTAGGGCCGTCCGTCCTGCGAGGCGTGGATCCAAGAGGAAGCGGCGCACGCCAGCGCGAGAGCCCAAAGGGCCCGCGAGGGGGACAGGCGCTTGGCCAGGGCCCAAAACAGCGGCAGCGCGGCGGCGCCGCAGGCTAACGAGACCAGCCTCAGGGCCAGAAGCTGATTGGAAAAGAGCGCCAACGCGGCGTGGACGAGGAAAAAATGCAGGGGCGGCAGGGACTCGATCGACGGCAGCTTGGACAGGAGCTCCGACGCCGGGAAGCGCGCGACGATCAAGGTGGCGGCCTCGTCGCTCCACAGCGAGGCGCGCAAGAGCACCGCCGCGCGCGCCGCGATCCCCGCCGCGATCAGGCCGAGGCCGGCTCGCCGCGCCCAGGTCTTGGACACGGAGGCAGTTTACTATAATGACCGCCGTGTCCCGGAATATCGTCTTCGTCGGAGCCCATCTCGGTTATCCGATGGACCGGACGCCGCTCGGCGGCGGCGGTATGGTCGGCGCTCAGCTGCTGCGCCACTGGGCGGCGCGCCCGGCGGGCTGGCCCGACTTCTCGCTCATCGCCCTCGGTTCCGGTCCGGAGGTTCGCGAGCCCGGCGTGGATTATCATCGACTGCCGGAGGGCCCGTTCACGGGCCGAGACGAGGGCCTCATCGCGTTGTCGGAGCTCCAATACGCGCGCTTCTGCCGCCAGTTCGAGCGAGCGACCACGGACTGGATCCTGTCTCGGCGCGCGGCGCTGCCGCCCGGCGAGACGGCTATCCTCGTCAACGACATCTCCGAGGGGCCGGATTTGGCCCGCCTGGCCGCGGCCGGCTATCCCGTTGCGTCGATCTGGCACGTCGACGTCGTGGATTACTTCGCGAAAATGTATTTCAAGGGCGCGCTGTCGGCCCGGTCGGCGGCGCGCGGTTACGAGCGCCTCCGGCGCATGGGCCTTGCCGGCTTGACGCCCGATCTGCTCAAGCTCGTTTTCGAAAAGCAGCGCGAGACGGCGCGCTGGTCCGGCGCCTTGATCCTCCCGTCCTCGGGCATGGCCCGGACCGTCGAGGCTTGCTATGGCGCCGAGACTCGCTCCCGCTGCCGGGTCCTGCCTTGGGGCGCTTGGCGAGCCGACGTTGACGAGGCGGAGGTCGCGCGCCGCGCAGAGCGGGCTAGGCGGGACTTCGGCCTGCGCCCCGAAGCGATCACGTTGTTGACGGTCAGCCGCATCTCGCCCGAGAAAGGGCTTCATCTGCTGCTCCAGGCGCTGGAGCGCCTAGAAACTAGCCGCGGCGAGGCGCTGCCGGAGATACGCTTGCTCATGTGCGGCGAGCCCGCGTTCATGCAGGGCCAGGCCTATTGGCGGCGGGTGCGCCGCGCGGCGGCCCGCTTGCGCCGGGTCCGCGTCCATTTTCCCGGCTACCAGGACGCCGCGGGCAAGCGCGCGCTCATGCGCCTGAGCAGCCTGTTCGTGTCCCCGTCGGTGCACGAAAGCTACGGCTTGAGCATCGCCGAAGCTCTTCAAGCCGGGCTGCCCGTCTTGGCCAGCGACCACTACGGCGTGCGCGAGCTGCTTTCGCCGGAATACGCCCGCGTCGTCTCCTACGAGGGCCCGGGCGGGGCGCCAGCCGCGCTCGCCGGCGCCCTGGAGGAGCTGGTGGCCGAGCCCCGGACGCTCGAGGCGATGGCGGCCAAGGCCGCCGAGGCCGGCGCGCGGCTCTCTTTCGAATCCGCGGCGCGCCGCGTATTCGAGACGGCGCTGGCGCCCCTGGAGGGCGCGGCGCTTCCGGGAGGCCGGCCATGAAGCCGGGGCTCAAGACCGGCATCAGGGTGGACCTTCCGGCGACCGTCAAGCCGTCGATGAAGCCGCACCTCGAAGGCTTGGTCGCCCACCGCCTCTATGCCACGTGGGCGATGGTCTATCATATGGAAACGGCGTCGAGGATGCTCCTGGCGCCCTATCTCGAGCCCCATGAGGAGGCCGTCGGCGGCGCCGTGCTGGTCAAGCATCTTCGGCCCGCGCGCGTCGGCGCGCCCCTGCACGTCGTCTGCCGACTCGTGCGCGCCCGCGGCAACAAGATATATACTCGCGTCGACGTGTTTTCCAAGAACCGCAAGATCGGCGAAGGCTCCTGCCTGCAGGTGGTCATGAGCCGCGGGCGCTTCGCGCGCCTGCTCAGGGATGCGCGGTGACCGACCTCAAGGTCTCCGCGCTCGGGCAGTTCCGGACGACCGTGCCCATCCAGGTGCGCTTCGCCGACACCGACGCCCTCGGCCACGTCAACAACGCGGCTTATCTCCAATACCTGGAGATCGCGCGCGTCGAGTGGCTCAAGCGCTGCCTCGGCGAGACCGGCTCCGACCGCTACGGCGTCATCGTGGCGCGCATCGAGATCGACTACCGCAGCCCCGTCAAGATGGGCGAGACGATCGCCGCGGGCATCCGGGTGACTCGCCTGGGCGGCGCGAGCTTCGACATGGAGTATCTCATCGAGGAGACGGGTTCCGGCCGGCTCGTCGCCCAGGCCAAGTCCGTGCTCGTGCGCTTCGACTACGGCGAAAACCGCGTCAAGCGCCTGAGCGAGGAGTTCGTCGAAAAAGTGAGGAGCTACGATGGCGTCGCGTGAGGCGGTCGTCGTCGCGGCCGTGCGCACGCCGGTCGGACGCCTCGGCGGGCAGCTTTCCCCGGTGCGGCCGGACGACTTGGCGAGCCTGACGATCGCCGCCTTGCTCAAGAAGGCGCCGGAGCTGGATCCGGCCGAAATAGAGGATGTTTACTTGGGCTGCGCCAACCAGGCGGGCGAGGACAACCGCAACGTCGCCCGCATGGCGGCGCTGCTGGCGGGCCTTCCCTATTCCGTGCCGGGCTGCACGGTCAACCGCCTTTGCGCCTCGGGCCTGGAGGCCGTCAACGCCGCGGCGCGCGCCGTCCTGGCCGGGGAAGGCGACGTCTACGTCGCCGGCGGCGTCGAGAGCATGAGCCGGGCGCCGTGGGCGCTGCCCAAGGCCGAGACCGCCTTTCCCTTCGGGAACCTGACGGCCTACGACACCGCGCTCGGCTGGCGCTTTCCCAATCCGCGTCTCAAGGCGATGTTTCCGCTCGAGGCGATGGGCGAGACGGCCGAGAACGTGGCGTCCAAATACAAGATCTCGCGCCAGGACCAGGACGCCTACGCTTTGGAAAGCCACCGCCGCGCCGGCCGGGCCCGCGACGGCGTGTTCAAGGACGAGATACTCCCCGTCTCGGTGCCGTCGAGGAAGGGGTCCGCCGAGGCGGTCAAAGACGAGACGATCCGCGACGACACGAGCGCCGACAAGCTCGCTGCCTTAAAACCCGCCTTTCGCGCCGGCGGGACCGTCACGGCCGGCAACAGCTCCACGCTCAACGACGGCGCCTCCGCCGTCCTTATTATGGAAGCGGCGCGGGCCAAGGCGCTGGACCTTTCGCCTTTCGCGCGCTGGGCGGGCTCGGCCGGCGCCGGCGTCGAGCCGTCCTACATGGGGGTCGGGCCGGTGCTCGCCGTGCGAAAGCTGCTCGGCCGCGCCGGTCTGAAGGCCTCCGATTTGGATCTCGTCGAGATCAACGAGGCCTTCGCCGCTCAGACTTTGGCCTGCCAGCGCGAGCTCGGGCTGGATGCCTCCCGGCTCAATGTCAACGGCGGGGCCATCGCCCTCGGGCATCCGCTGGGCTCTAGCGGCTGCCGCATCGTCGTCACGCTGCTCCATGAGATGCGCCGGCGGGGCGCGCGCCGGGGCCTGGCGTCTTTGTGCGTCGGCGTCGGCCAGGGGCTGGCGGCGCTCTGGGAGGCGGTCTGATGGCGGTACGCGAAGCGTACGTCCTCGTCGTCGACGACGATCCGGCGATCCTCGCCCTGATCGTAACCCGGCTCGAGACGGCCGGCTACAACGTGACGACGGCCGCCGACGCTTGGCAGGGCGTCATCCAGGCTCACGGGCTCAAGATTGGCCTAGTCATCACCGACATCCAGATGCCGGGTCCCGGCAACGGCGTCGACGGCTACAAGCAGCTGCGCGCAGCCTCTCCGCAGATGCCGTTCATCTTCATGACCGGCATGAAGCCGGAGGACGCTCAGGCCCTCATCCCTCCCGATCCGCGGGCCAGGCTCCTTCATAAGCCGCTCGACTTCGAGCGGATGCGCGCGGCGATCAAGGAACTGACCGGCGTCGACCGGGCGCTCTAGGCCGTCGCGCCGGCGCCAAGAAACGTTTTCGGATCTGAAATACCCACCGCCGGGCTTCCCGCGATAAGCTCTCTCATCCGGTGTTGTCGCCGATCGCGCCAAGGAGGTTCACACGCATGAATTCTCTCTTGCTCTCGGCCAGCCCGCTGTCCAAATACGTCGGCAAGACCGTGCTCGCCGTCGGGGCTCATCCGGACGACCTGGAACTCGGCGTGGGCGGGACGTTGTCGCTATTGTCTCGCTGCGGGGCGCGGGTCGTGATGGTCGTGGTCTGCGTGCCCAACCGCCTGGAGCCGCGCGTCAAGGAGGCAAACCTGGCGGCGCAGATCCTCGGCTGCGAGCTGCGCATACTCAACGAACAGGCGTGCTCCCGGGTCGAGGACCTCAAGACCTACGAGTTGGTCGAGCGCGTCGATAAGCTGGTATCTCAGCTCGATCCGGCGCTGCTCATCTCGCACAGCGACCACAACTTCCACAAGGATCATGTGCTGGTCAACCATGCGTGCGTCGCCGCCCAGCGGCTGCATTTCTTCGACTTCTTCAGCTTCTATCCGACGAGCTGCCATCCCGTCAACGCGCCGTTCCGCCCGCAGGCTTACGTCGACATCACGGCGACCGTCGAGGACAAGATGAAGGCGATCAACGTGCACACGAGCCAATTCACGTGCCGGGGCCTGACCACGGACCACTACCGCGACACGGCGCGCGAGTACGGCCGGCTGGCGGGGGTGGAATACGCGGAGGGGCTGGAGATCGTGCGGCTGAGCCTCAACGCGCCGCCCGTCAAGAGCGGCCCTCCGGAAGCCGAGGCGGCGGCGCGCGGCGCGGCGCTCAACTAGGGTCAGTCGCGCCGGCGGTCGATGACGTAGGCCGAGCCCGGCTGCTCCTTGGCGTGCTTCTTGAGCTCGGTGCCGAGCTGGGCGATCTGCGCGAAGGAGGCCAGGCTGCGGTAGCGGTTGTGGCAGATGCCGATGGCGATCGAAAGCAGCGGGAACTCGACGAGGTTTCCTTTTCGGTCTCGCGCCACGATCTTGCCGCGCCTGCGGTCTTCCTCAGAATAGAAGCCGGGGGCTATGCGGTCGAACTCGCAGATGACCCGCTCGGCGAGAGGCTCCATGCGGTCCGGAGGGGTCGTCACTATGAAATCGTCGCCGCCGATGTGGCCGACGAAGGTCTCCGGACCTTCCTCGCGGGTCAGGCGCAGGAGCAGCTGGCCCGTCGCCTTGATGACGTGGTCGCCGGCGTCGTAGCCGTAGGCGTCGTTGAAGGCTTTGAATTGATTGAGGTCAAGGTAGAGCACGGCCAGCGGCCGGCCCGCCGCCAGCGCCTCCTCGATGCGCGTCTCGATCGAGACGTTGCCGGGCAGGCGGGTGAGCGGATTGGCGTCGAGGCCCTGGCGCGTCCTTTTGAGGATCATGCGGACGCGCGCCATGAGCTCGAGCAGGTCCACGGGCTTGGTGAGGAAATCGTCGGCGCCGATGTTGAGCCCCTCGACCTTGCTGTCGCGCGTCGCCGAGGCCGACAGCAGGATCACGGGCAGATGCTCGAAGACGGGATCCTCGCGCAGCTTGCGGCAGACCTGGAAGCCGTCCATCAGCGGCATGCGCCAGTCGAGAATGGCGATATCGGGCGCATTAGCCTTGATGCGCGCCAGGGCCTGCTCTCCGTCGGGAGCCGTCTCCACGACGAATCCCTCGCGCTCCAGCGCCTCGCGTATGATGATGAGCAGATCGGGCTCGTCGTCGGCCACGAGGATGCGGGCCTTCTGCGTCTTCACGGCGAAGATCATACTACGTTTCGCGTCGTGGTGCCCGGCGCTCGTCGGGACGGCCGCGGGAGCCGCATTTCCCGGCGTTTGACACCTATTTCCGTTATTTGTAAAATCAAACTCGGCAAGCGGCTTGTGCATGTCCGTTAAACCCGGCCCTAAGGGCGATGATTCGCAAGGGGACACCAGCGCCTGGGGTTTGGCGATGGGCGCGGGCATGGAGATCGCCGTGTCCGTGCTTGCCGGCTTCTTTCTGGGCCTGTGGCTGGACAAGAAGCTGGGCACGACCCCCTGGCTCATGATCGCCGGGGCGTTAAGCGGGATTTGCGTTGGTCTTTATCAACTCGTCAAGGTTGCGGCGCGCCGCGGTTCAGGCAGTTAAGAGCGCGGGCGAAGCGGGGATCGTCGCGGCCTTGGCCGGTCTCCTCGCCATGTTGGCTTGGCGCGGCTCCGTTGAAAGGAGGGGCATCGCCGACGGCGTTTTTTTCGCGTGGGCCGCGTCGAGCGTCAGCGCGGCCTCCTTGATGATGGCGAAGACGGTGTCCCCGGAGGCCTTTTGGTGGGCCTTCGGCGGGGGGTTGGCCTTTCGCGCGTGCGTCTTCGCCGGTTTGGCGGGCTGGGTGGTTTTCAGCCGGGCGCCGCGGCCGGAGGCGCTGTTGTTGTCGTACGGATTTGCCGTTTTGGGCTGTTTGCTGATCGAATATAGGCGGATAACGCTGAGATGAACTTCGAAGAGATTCTGGCGCATCACCTGCTCGACCACCCTATCGCCTCTTGGATGATCGGCGGCGTGGATTTGGGGCCGACCAAGGACGTGGTCATCCTGTGGATCGTCTCGGCGCTGACCGTGGCGATCTTCGGGTTCGCGGCGCGCTCGCGCACGCGCGTCGCCCTCATGATGCGCTACGGAATCGAGGCCGTCGTGGTCTACACGCGCCGCGAGGTCCATATCATCTTCCACGAGGACGCCGACACCTACCTTCACTACTTTCTGACGCTTTTCTTCTTCATCCTGATCGCCAACCTCTTCGGCCTCTTGCCCGAAGGCGCTTCCGTCACCGGCAACATCAACGTCACAGCGGCGTTGGCGTTCTGCACTTTCGCGCTCATCAATTTCGCCGGGGTCAAGAAGCAGGGCCTCTTGAGCTACATCAAGCACATCGTTCCGTCCGGCCTGCCGTTTTGGCTTGTGCCGATCCTCTTCCCCATCGAGATCATGGGCCTCTTCGCCAAGTGCATCGCGCTCTGCATCCGTATCTTCGCGAACATGGTGGCCGGCCACGCCGTCTCGCTGGCGTTCTTGAGCCTGATCTTCATCTTCGCGGCGAGCAGCAAGTTCGTGGGCGTCGCCGTGGCGCCGGTTTCCGTCGGCATGGCCCTGTTCGCTTACACTTTGGACGTGCTGGTCGCGCTGCTGCAAGCGTACATTTTCACGGTTCTCACCGCCCTGTTCGTCGGCGCGGCCGTTCATCCGCACTGAGGGCGAGGTCGTAAACGGCGGCCCTTAGAGGCGCGCCGAAGACGTCAGGAGGTTGGTTCATGCTACACGTTGGTCTCGGCTTCATCGGCATCGGGTTCGGCATCGGCGTCGGGATCGTCGGCGCGGCGTTCGGCATCGCACGCTGCGCGGCGGCGGCCCTCGAGGGCGCCAGCCGGCAGCCCGAGGCGGCCGGCGCGCTGCAGACGATGATGATCATCCCGGCGGCCATGATCGAGGGTATCGGTCTTCTCGCCCTGATCATCTCGCTGCTGGCGGTGTTGTCGCTCAACAAGGGCGTGGTGGTGGGGCCCTCCGCGGCTCCGGCTGCGGCGACGCAGTCTCGCTAAGATGGACATCGGTGTCAGACGTTGACTTGTTGACTTGCCAGACAAGTCAACAAGTCAACGTCTGACACCCAAGTTTGCGGTAAGAGGATACGAATGGATAAGCTGCTCGCGCCGGAAGTCGGCTTGATATTTTGGACGGTCGTCACGTTCCTTTGCCTGGTCTGGGTGATGAAGAAGATCGCCTGGGGACCGATCATCGAGGCGATCGAGGAGCGCGAGGGAAAGATGCGCTCGGAGCTCGAGGGCGCGCAGACGGCCCGCGGCGAGGCGGAGAAGATCCGCGCCCAGCTCGAGCAGCAGGTGGCGGGGCTTCAGACGATGCAACGCGAGATGCTCGCCCAGGCGACCAAGGAAGGCGAGGCCCTGCGCGCCAAGCTCAAGGCCGACGCCGAGGCCGACGCTCAGCGGGTGCGCGAAAAGACCATGGCGGAGCTCTCCGAGGAGAAGGACAAGCTGACTCGCGAGCTGCGCAAGGAAGTGGCCGGCCTCTCCGTGATGGCCGCCGAGCGGCTGATGCGCAAGACCGTGGACGACGGCGTGCAGAAGAGCGTCTTGGAAGGCTTCTTCCACGACCTCGAAAGCCGGAAGGCGAACTGATGCAGGCTTCCGAGCGGGTGCTGGCCTGGCGCTACGGCAAGGCGCTTTTCCAGGCGGCGGCCGAGAAGGACCAGGACGGGAAGCTGCACGCGGAGCTCGCGGCGTCGCAGACCGCGCTGCTCGACCACCAAGGCATGCTGCGCCATCCGATGGTCTCGGCGGAGCAGAAGAAGAAGAAGCTCGAGCAGGTGCTGTCGGGAAAAGTCTCGCCCGTGACCCTGCGCTTCCTGGAACTGCTCATCGACAAGAAGCGCTTCGACCTGTTGCCTATGGTGGCGCTCGACGTCGGCAAGCTCGTGGCCGACAAGAACCACGTGGCCAAGGCTCACGTGCGCACGGCGCGACCGCTCTCCGCGGACGCGCAGCAGAAGCTGAAGCAGAAGCTGAAGGATTTCGCCGGAAAGAACATCGAACTTGAGATCAAGGAAGATCCCGAGCTGATCGGGGGGCTGATCGTGCGTCTGGGCGACTGGGTGCTGGACTCCAGCCTGCGCGGCCAGCTCAAGGGCATGAGGGAGGCGCTGACGAATGGCAATTAGGCCTGAAGAGATCACCAGCGTGATCAAGAAGCAGCTCGAGGGCTATCAAGGCTCGACCGAGCTCAAGGAGGAGGGCTCCGTCCTCCAGGTGGGCGACGGCATCGCCCGCATTTACGGCCTCGAGAACGCCATGGCCGGCGAGCTGCTCGAGCTGCCCAACGGCGTGATGGGCATGGTCCTCAACCTGGAAAAGGAAAACGTCGGCTGCGTGCTCCTCGGCCCCGACAACCTGATCAAGGAAGGCGACCCGGTCAAGCGCACCGGCCGCATCATGTCGGTGCCCGTCGGCGACGCCCTCATCGGGCGCGTGGTCAATCCTCTGGGCCAGCCGATCGACGGCAAGGGCCCGATCAAGACGACGAAGACCAGGCCGATCGAGGTCGTCGCTCCCGGAGTCATCGAGCGCTCCCCGGTCAACGAGCCGTTGCAGACCGGCCTCAAGGCCATCGACTCCATGATCCCGATCGGCCGCGGCCAGCGCGAGCTCATCATCGGCGACCGCCAGACCGGCAAGACGGCGATCGCGATCGATACGATCATCAACCAGAAGAACGCCCCGAACCGCCCGATCTGCATCTACGTCGCGATCGGACAGAAGCAGTCGACGGTGGCGCAGGTGGCTCAGACGCTCGAGGACAACGGGGCGATGGAGTATTCCATCGTCGTCGCGGCCACGGCCTCCGAGCCGGCGCCGCTTCTTTACATCGCGCCCTACTCCGGCTGCGCGATGGGCGAGGAGTTCCTGTGGCAGGGCAAGCACGTCTTGATCATCTACGACGATCTTTCCAAGCACGCGCAGGCTTACCGCCAGTTGTCGCTCTTGCTGCGCCGCCCGCCGGGCCGCGAGGCCTATCCGGGAGACGTCTTCTACCTGCACTCGCGTCTATTGGAGCGCGCCTGCAAGCTCTCCCAGAAGAACGGCAGCGGCTCGCTGACCGCCCTGCCGATCATCGAGACCCAGGCCGGCGACGTGTCGGCCTACATTCCGACCAACGTCATCTCGATCACGGACGGCCAGATCTACCTGGAGAGCGGGCTGTTTTATTCAGGAGTCCGCCCGGCCGTCAACGTCGGACTCTCCGTGTCGCGCGTCGGCGGCTCGGCACAGACCAAGGCCATGAAGCAGGTGGCCGGACGCCTGCGCCTGGACCTCGCGCAGTACAACGAGCTCGCCGCCTTCGCGCAGTTCGGCAGCGACCTCGACAAGGCGAGCCAGCAGCAGTTGGCGCGCGGCGAGAGGCTGGTGGAGGTCCTCAAGCAGGGCCAGTACAGGCCCATGGGCTTCGAGCAGCAGGTCATCTCCATCTTCGCCGGCGTCAACGGCTACCTTGACGATATCCCGACGGCGAAGATCCTGGAGTTCGAAGAAGAGCTCCTTGAGTTCATGAATTCCCGGCGCTCCGACGTCGTCAAGGATATCCTGGCCAAGAAGACCATCGACGACGCGCTCAAGGCTCGGTTGGCCGACGCCGTCGCCGAGTTCAAGAAAGGCTTCAAGCCCGCAGGAGCGAAATGAGGAGAGCCGTCCTGATCGCCGCGCTTTTCGCGTCGACGACCCTGCCCGCATCGGCCCAGCGAAGCCAGGTGATGGACCTAAGCATCATGGAGGCCTTGGTCGCCGTCGGCCATGCCGACATGGCGGGGATATTCTCGTTCATCAGCGAAAAGGACTCGGCTCCCGCGTTCGCCGACTTCCTGCTGCGCAACGAGAAGTCGCGCAAAAAGTATATCGCCAAGGTCGACAAGGACGTGAAAAAGGCCGGCGGCTTGACCGCCTGGGATCATGCCGTGCTGCAGGACGTCGTGAGCGTCTACGGCTCTCCGATGGGCAAGACGCTGCCGAACAAAGCCTCCGCCAAGGAGATCCTGCACATGGTCAATCTGGCCGGCACGCCGACCCTGAGCTTGGATCAGATCTCCGCCAAGAGGCGCTCATGAGGGCCCTGGTCACCGGCGCGGCGGGCTTCATCGGCTCCAATCTCGCCGTCGAGTTGCGCCGCAGGGGCGCCGCGGTCGTCGGCCTCGATGACTTCAGCGTCGGCCATTTCGACAACCTGCATGATTTCGATGGAGACATCGTGGCCGCCGACCTGTCGCAGCCGTCCGAGTGGGCCGGTCGGCTGGGCCGGGTGGACGTGATCTTCCATCAAGCGGCGATCACCGACACCACCGTCAGCGACCAGCGGCGCATGATGCGCGTCAACGTCGAGGCGTTCCGGGACCTTTTGGGGTGGGCCGCCGATAACAAGGTCAAGAAGGTCGTCTACGCGTCCTCGGCCGGGGTCTACGGCGATCTCAAGCCTCCGATGCGCGAGAGCTCGCCGCGGCGCCCGCTCAACGTGTACGCCTTCTCCAAGATGATCATGGAGAACGTCGCCGCTGATTTCCAGGCCGCTCATCCGCGCTTGGAGATCGTGGGCCTGCGCTATTTCAACGTGTTCGGGCCGCGCGAGCGCTTCAAGAATAAGGCGGCGAGCATGATCTGGCAGTTGTCGCAGCAGATGCTCGGCGGTCGCCGGCCGCGCATCTTCGAGGACGGGGAGCAGTACCGCGATCACATCTACGTCAAGGACGTCGTCGCCGCGAACTTGGCGGCCGCCGGCCGGAAGGTCAAGGGCGTCTACAACGTCTGCACGGGCCGGGCGACGACCTTCAACAAGATCATCGAGTTCCTCAACGGCGCCCTGCGCTCGGAACTTGAGCCGGATTATTTCAAGAATCCCTATTCTTTCTACCAGAACGAGACCTTGGGCGATCCGGCCGCCGCGGCCAAGGCTTGCGGCTTTCGGGCGCAGTTCACCGTCGAGCAGGGGATCAAGGACTATTTTCGGGGACTCAAGGTTCCCGCCGGAGTTTGAGATGGCGTCACTCAGAGAGATCCGCCGCAAGATCAAGTCGATCAAGTCCACCGAGCAGATCACCAAGGCCATGAAGATGGTCGCGGCCGCGCGCATGCGACGCTCGCAGAGCTCGATTCTGGCCGCGCGCCCCTTCGCGACCCGGATGGAGCAGCTGGCTCGGGAGCTGGCCGCGCGAGAGAAGACCGAGCAGACGGTCGAGGAGCTCGCTCGGCCGCTGCATCCGTTCCTGGCGCCGCGGCCCGCCGACTGGCCGGCTATGCTTGTCCTCGTGACCGCGGACAAGGGTCTCTGCGGCGCCTTCAACGCTAATCTCATCAAAGCCGCGCTCGAATGGCTCAAGCGGCACTCCGGGCGCAAGGTCTACGCGGCCGCCGTGGGCCGCAAAGGCCGGGACTTCCTTCACCGCATTCGCGGCTTCGACCTCGAGCTCGTGCACGAGCTCGCGGGGATTTTCCCGAAGGCAAGCTTCTCGCACGCGGAGCTCTTGGGCAACGCCGTCATAGAGGCCTTTGAAAAGAAGCAGGTCTCGAGCGTGACGATCCTTTACAACGAGTTCAAGTCCGTGGCCGCGCAGCATCTGGTCAGCGTGCCGCTGCTGCCCATCCCGCCCTTCGAGGGCGCGGTGCCCAAGACCCTGACCGACTACGAGTTCGAGCCGGCGCGCCAGGACTTGCTCGCCGCCCTTTTGCCGCGCTACGTCAAGGCGCAGCTGCTGCGCATCCTGCTCGAGTCGCAGGCCGCGGAGCTGGCCGCGCGCATGAACGCCATGGACGCGGCCTCCAAGAACGCCAAGGAGCTGCGCCAGTCGCTCAACCTGAGCCTGAACCGCCAGCGCCAGGCCATCATCACCAAGGAAATCGCCGAGCTCGTGGGCGGCGCGGAGGCTTTGGCGGCATGAGGAGCGAAAAGCGAAGGCACCGGCGGGTGCCGGTCGGCGTGACCATGAGCCTGGCGACCGCGGGCCCGGCGGCCGGCCGCTTCAAAGGCTCCATCGCCGATTTGTCCGAGGGCGGCATGAGCTTACACAGCGACGTCCTGCTCGAGGAGGGCATGTGCCTCCACCTCAAGCTCGAGGGCGTCGAGATCCGCGGCGAGGTGCGCCACGCGCGCGAGAGCTCCGGCGGGCAGCGCCGCTACGGCGTCCATTTTCACAAGATCGGATTCCCCGTCCCTGAAGTCCACTCATTCGTAGGAGAGCGAGCATGAACATCGGCAAGGTTGTGCAAGTCATCGGCCCCGTCCTCGACGTCGAATTTCCCTCGGGTAAGCTCCCGGCGATCTACAACGCCATCAAGATAAAGCTGCCGCACGCCGGCAACGGCAAGGGCGAGTCGGCCGCGCAGGAACTCACCGTGGAGGTCGCCTCGCACCTCGGCGATAATATGGTGCGCGCCATCGCGATGGGCCCGACCGACGGCCTGACCCGCGGCATGACGGTTGAAGACACCGGCGCCCCGATCACCGTTCCCGTGGGCCGCGCCTGCCTCGGCCGCCTCGTCAACGTCCTCGGCGAGGCCAAGGACGAGCGCGGTCCGATCAAGACGACGGAGACCTTGCCGATCCACCGCGAGGCGCCCCCGATGGTCGACCAGCAGACCACCCCGCAGATCTTCGAGACCGGCATCAAGGTCATCGACCTGCTCGAGCCCTACATGAAGGGCGGCAAGGTCGGTCTCTTCGGCGGCGCCGGCGTCGGCAAGACGGTCATCATCATGGAGCTCATCAACAACGTGGCCAAGGAGCACGGCGGCGTCTCGGTGTTCGGCGGCGTCGGCGAGCGCTCCCGCGAGGGCAACGACCTTCACCGCGAAATGGAGGAGGCCAAGCTGTCCGACGGCAACTCCGTGCTTTCCAAGACCGTGCTGGTCTACGGCCAGATGAACGAGCCGCCGGGGGCCCGCGCGCGCGTCGGCTTGACGGCTCTGACCCAGGCCGAGTACTTCCGCGACAAGGAAGGCGCCGACACCCTGCTCTTCATCGACAACGTGTTTCGTTATGTGCTCGCTGGCGCCGAGGTCTCGGCGCTGCTGGGCCGCATGCCGTCGGCCGTCGGCTACCAGCCGACGCTGACGACGGAAGTCGGCGCGCTCCAGGAGCGCATCACTTCCACCAAGAAGGGCTCGATCACCTCGATCCAGGCCGTCTACGTGCCGGCCGACGACCTGACCGATCCCGGCGTGGCGACGACGTTCACCCACCTCGACGCCACCACCGTGCTTTCGCGCTCGATCGCAGAGCTCGGCATCTATCCGGCCGTCGATCCGCTTGAGTCGACCTCGCGCATCCTGGATCCGAAGATCGTGGGCGAGGAGCACTATACGGTGGCACGCTCGGTGCAGAAGGTTCTTCAGCGCTACCGCGACCTTCAGGACATCATCGCCATCCTAGGCATCGACGAGCTCTCGGACGAGGACAAGCGCATCGTCAGCCGCGCGCGCAAGATCCAGAAGTTCCTCTCGCAGCCGTTCTTCGTCGCCCAGCAGTTCACCGGCATGCCCGGCAAATACGTCAAGCTCAAGGAGACCATCGCCGGCTTCAAGGGCTTGGTGGCCGGAGAGTACGACCAGCTGCCGGAGCAGGCGTTCTACATGGTCGGCAGCATCGAAGAGGCCGTCGCGAAAGCCGAGCAGATGAAGGCGGCTTGAGCGCAATCCTTTATATATGCCCGGGAAATCGCTGAGCGTCGAGCTGATCACCCCCGAGAAGGTCGCCCTGCGGACCTCGGCGAGCTTCGTCGTCCTGCCGGCCTACGAGGGCGAGATGGGCATCCTGCCCGATCACGCGCCGGTACTGGCGCAGTTGCGCGCGGGCGAGGTGCGCGTGACCCAGGCCGGCGAGGTGAAATACTACGCCGTCTCCGGAGGCTTCGCCGAGGTCAAGGACAACAAGGTTTCCTTGTTCGCCGAGACCGCGGAGCTGGCCGAACAGATCAATGCCGAGCGCGCGGCCCAGGCTCTCGAGCGCGCCAAGGCCGAGACGCTGCGCCGAGACGTGGATCCGATGACGCTGGCGGCCGCCGAGGCCGCGCTGCGCCGCGCCCAGGTGCGCTTGGCGGTGTCGCAGCGGCGCGGCCGCCGCGCCAGCGGCGAAGAGCAGCCGCACCTCTAGGACCATCGGTCCGTCGGCCGACCGGTCCTTTGCCTGTGGAGGAGCGCGCCCAAGGTCTCCCGCTTTCCGGCGCCGCTCGTGCTAGAATAGGCCCATGAAGCTATCTCTTGCCCTTTTGATCGCCCTGCTGCCGTCGGCGGCCTCGGCCGCCACCCCCGAATCCATGGCGTCTTCCGCCTACCTCAAGGCCGCGCCCGCGTTTCGCATGGACCGGCTGCCTTGGCGAGGCACGATCACCGGGGCCGTCAACGGCGTTGCCGCGGGGCTGGGCTACGACCGGCGGGCTTGGACGATCAAGGGGGCCGTCGACGGCTCTCAGGTCGATATCGCCATCGACCAGGACGCCAAGACGATCAAGGGAATGGCGGGCATGTCTCCCGTCGACCTTTCCTTCACGTGGACGCCGGAGGAGATGGTCATTCGGGGGACGTCGCGCCAGATGCCGATCAAGCTCGACATCAACTGGTCCGCGCGCAGCGTCGACGGCTACGCCGACGGCTATCCGCTGCACCTCGATTTCAATCTGCAGGACGGCACGGCCAAAGGCTACGCCGACGCCTATCCCGTCGACTTGTCTCTCGACGCCCCGAGCGGGCATCTGACCGGCGCCCTCAACGGCATGCCCGTGGACTTGACCCTGGTCGATCTCGACTTGTCGGACTTCCTGCAGAGCTTCTATCTGTATCTGCGCTGACCGATCAGGGAGGCCGCTCATGCCGCGAAGCATCGTCGTTTTGATCGCCGCGCTCGTGTCGAACCCGGCAAATGCAGCGGTAGTCCGGGGGCCGTCCTTCGAAACGTCCTTGGGACGCTTCGAGTTTCTGATCCAGCGATCCGTCGCCGGCCGGAAGTCCGCTGCGGCAGGCTCGCTCGAGACCGAAGCCAACGACGCCCGAGCCGTCGCTCTGGAGGCCTCGCAACTGCGATCCTTCGTGGATGAGGTGAGGTTCCGAGCGTCCGCGGACCCGCGAGACCCGTCCCTCTTGGGCGAGTTGTCCTTTCTGGCGCAAAGCCTGAACTCCTGGATCTCCAACGTGAGCGCCGTGGAACAAGAAGTATCGACAACGGAGGCCGCCGTGCCGCGGGACCGGACGCTTATCGAGCCGGCGGAGGCTCTCGAGGCCCAGGCGTCCCTGGCCGACTCCGAATCCGCCTACTTGTCGATGGAAGCACAGGCCGCGAGCTTCGCCTTTTCCGCGGCAGGTTACGGCGCGCAGGCCTTTGAACTCCAGGAGTACGCGCAAGCCGGCGCGCAAGCCGCAGCGCAAATTCACGAGGATTCCCGACTCATCCTCCTAAAGGTCCAGTGAGGCGTGCCGACGGCGGCCTTGACGGCCCGAGTCATTCCCGCTAAACTGGCGCCATGAAGATCGCGGCTGCCTTGCTGGCGCTGGTGGGAGCTCTGCTCTGCGGCGCGGCGGTCGGCCTTCAAAGCCACCGAGCCGAGGCCAGCCAGCGCTTGCCGACCGTCTCGCTTCCCGGAAACTGAGGGGCCAGTCGTGGACCATTCCCCTGAATTCCTGAAGATCGTCGCCGATTCCAAGAAGCGCATCAAGGAGACGGACGTCGCCGCCGTGAAGGCAAGGATCGAGCGCGGCGAAAGATTTCATCTCGTGGACGTGCGCGAGGACGGCGAGTGGGCCAAGGGCCGCATCAAGGGCGCGCTCCACATCGGCCGCGGCGTGCTCGAACGAGACATCGAGCGGACGATCCCGGACAAAAGCGCGGAGGTCATCCTTTATTGCGGCGGAGGCTTTCGCTCGGCCCTATCAGCCGACAATCTGCAGAAGATGGGCTATCGCAACGTCGTCTCCATGGACGGCGGCTGGCGCGGATGGCTCTCCGCCGGCGGCCCGACGGAGAAATAGCGCGCGATGCGGCGCGCCGTGGCGATCGTCCTCGCCGTCGTTTTGGAGTCGGCCTGCGGAAGCTGGAAGGGCGACGTCAAGTCGGTGGAACGCTTCGTCCGGGAGCAGACCTTCCCGGAGCCGCCGACCTCGCCCGACATGATCTCGCCCGCCAAGAACAAGGACCTGCCGGCGATCTCGCCGACGTTCGCCGAAAGCCTCGTCGTCAACCGCAAGGTCGACCACGTGCGGCTCACGGTCTTCGACGCGGCCGACGCCGTCGTGCCGGGAGACACGGTCTCGTCGATGAAGAGCCCGCTGTCGCGAGTGAAGCTCGCGGACCCCGTCTTCCTCATCCGCCACCCCGTTCAGGGGCTGATCCTGGTCGATACCGGGCCGGGGCCGACGCCGCCCGGGCGAAAGCCGCGGCGCTTCGTCTCCGGCCCCGGCCAGGACATCGTCTCGCGGCTGCGGCGGTCGGGGGTGGACCCGTCTTCGATCCGATGCGTGATCAGCACTCATCTCCACTACGACCACGCCGGCATGATCGCGAAGTTTCCCAACGCGCGTTGGCTCGTCGACGTGCGGGAATGGCGCGCGGCCCGCGCGGCGCAGGGCGTCGACGCGGACTACATCGACCTGAGGTCCTTGAACGGCCGGCTGCCGGAGGCCGTCGATCTTTCCACGGCCCCGAGCTACGGATTGTTCGACCACGGCCGCGATCTCTTCGGTGACGGCACCGTGGTGCTGCTCGATCTGTCGGGCCACACCGCCGGCAATCTCGGCGTCTGGCTCAACATGGACGAAGGCCCCGTCCTCATCACCGGCGGGGCCGCCGACGTTTGGGATAATTACAACGACCTCGCGCTTCCGGAAAAGCCGCGCGAGTTCGACGTGAAGGAATACGAACGGCGGCTGCGAGAGATCCACGGCATGGAGCAGCTTCTGCCCGACCTCATGATCATCCCCAGCCACGACTTGAGTCCGATGCGCCTGCTGGAGCGCGACGACGTCGCGCAGGCGAGCTAGCCCTCGACCAAAAAAATCCGCGGGCTCTCGCGAGCCCGCGGATATCGAGGGGCGGGCGCGGCGCTCAGGCGCCGAAGCGCTCCTTGACCTGGCGGTAGGCTTCCTTGCCCGCGCCGCGCACGGCGCCGATCCCGGCGGCGGCTTTGACGCGCGCGGGGATCTTCTCGCTGACGCGCCCGAGAAATCCGCGGCTGCGCTGGCGCGCGCGGCCCCAATAATCTCCGAGATCCTCGCGCAGTTCCATGCCGCCCTTCGGAGCGAACAGCATGCCGACCACGGCGCCGATGATGACGCCGCTGATCAGCCACGGAAACACGGACCTCGATTCGATCTCTTCATACTCGGCCATAACGCCTCCTTGAAAAATTTTTTTGCGCAAGCTTGCCGCGAAAGTGTAGCACGCGCGATGTGTACGGCTCGCGACGTCGACGTAAAATCGGCGGGACGGCGCGCGCGCGAAAAAATTTTTTTTTGCGAAAAAAGTACTTGACACAAAAACGGGCGCGTGGTATTATTTGTGGGTCAGGACGCAAAGACAGTCCGACGGCAAAGTAAATTTGCCCCCTTGCTTCTTGAGAAGCAGACAAGAGGCTCGGGACAAGTTTTTGTTCTTTGAAAAAAGTTTTGCGAGCGAATGAGCGCTCCGCGCTCCGAAAGGAGCGGGGGTGCTAAGGAACTCAAAGGTGTGTGGGGACGCGAAAGCGGTTCAACGGTTCGCGTCTCCAACAAGGTAATTATAGAGAAGAGTCAATTCTTCTCCATTGGTTTGGACGCAAGCGGAAGTAGCCGGTCCTTAGCCGGCGAAAACGCCCACCAGATTTAATGGAGAGTTTGATCCTGGCTCAGAATTAACGCTGGCAGAGTGCATAACACATGCAAGTCGAGCGGGACTACCTGAGATTACATCAACTGGTAGTCTAGCGGCAGACGAGTGAGTAACACGTAAGCAACCTGCCCTCGAATGGCGAACAACCAGCCGAAAGGTTGGCTAATACGCCGTATAATCCACTGGAGGCATCTCCGGAGGATGATAGGCCCGCAGGGGTCGTTCGAGGAGGGGCTTGCGGCCCATCAGCTAGTTGGCGGTGTAATAGACCACCAAGGCTATGACGGGTACCCGGCCTGAAAGGGCGGACGGGCACGATGGCACTGAGACACGGGCCATACTCCTACGGGAGGCAGCAGTGGGGAATTTTGGACAATGGGGGAAACCCTGATCCAGCAACTCTGCGTGAGGGACGAAGTCTTTCGGGACGTAAACCTCTTTTGCACGGGACGAAAGCCCGCAAGGGTTTGACGGTACTGTGCGAATAAGCCACGGCTAACTATGTGCCAGCAGCCGCGGTAAGACATAGGTGGCGAGCGTTATTCGGAATTACTAGGCGTAAAGCGAGTGTAGGCGGGCGCTTAAGTCCGTTGTGAAATCTCCCGGCCCAACTGGGAGCGGTCAACGGATACTGGGCGTCTTGAGTGTGGTAGGGGGGACTGGAATTCCCGGTGTAGCGGTGAAATGCGTAGATATCGGGAGGAACACCTATGGCGAAAGCAGGTCCCTGGGCCATTACTGACGCTAAGACTCGAAAGCTAGGGGAGCAAACAGGATTAGATACCCTGGTAGTCCTAGCTGTAAACGATGCTGACTAGGTGTGGGAGGTATCGACCCCTTCCGTGCCGCCGCTAACGCATTAAGTCAGCCGCCTTGGGAGTACGGCCGCAAGGTTAAAACTCAAAGGAATTGACGGGGGCCCGCACAAGCGGTGGAGCATGTGGTTTAATTCGACGCTACGCGAAGAACCTTACCTGGGCTCGAACGACTGGTGGTAGCTTGAATGAAAGTTTAAGCGACCCGCAAGGGAGCCAGCCGAGGTGCTGCATGGCTGTCGTCAGCTCGTGTCGTGAGATGTTGGGTTAAGTCCCGCAACGAGCGCAACCCCTATCCTGTGTTGCTACCCGCAAGGGAGGACTCTCAGGAGACTGCCGCGGATAACGTGGAGGAAGGTGGGGATGACGTCAAGTCATCATGGCCTTTATGTCCAGGGCTACACACGTGCTACAATGGCGTACACAATGGGAAGCAAGACCGCAAGGTGGAGCAAATCCTCAAAGTACGCCCCAGTTCAGATCGAGGGCTGCAACTCGCCCTCGTGAAGGTGGAATCGCTAGTAATCGCGGATCAGCACGGCCGCGGTGAATACGTTCCCGGGCCTTGTACACACCGCCCGTCACACCACGAAAGCCTATTGCAACCGAAATTGCCGCTTGCCGGCAATGAAATTGTGATCGGTGATTGGGGTGAAGTCGTAACAAGGTAGCCGTACGGGAACGTGCGGCTGGATCACCTCCTTTCTTCTTCTCTCTCACGAGAGAAAGAGGGGTCGAATCCCTAAGCACTCTGCGTCGCGTTGCGGCGGAGGGCGAGCTTGCGGGGCGCTCATTGGCTTGCAAAATATGCTATATTAGTTCGTCGCACCTGCAGTCAGCGGTTCTCTCGGCTGTCCTCGGTGTTGACATTGAAAATTTGGGTTTAGTGTCGGGCTCGTAGCTCAGGGGTAGAGCACACGCTTGATAAGCGTGGGGTCGGAGGTTCGAAACCTCCCGGGCCCAATTTCCGCCGGAAAAGGAGCGTCATGCAGGGCTGGTGGGCGGAAGTAGACGCGATCATTGAGAAGCGGTCGTTGTTGAAGCATCCGTTCTATCAGGCCTGGACGATGGGGACGCTGACGCGGGGGGATCTCGCGTTTTACGCCCAACAGTATTATCAGCAGGAATCGCGGTTTCCGCGGTTTGTCAGTGCCGTGCACTCGAGCTGCCCCGAGTTAAAAGTGAGGCAGGTGCTCTTAGAGAACTTGAATCAGGAAGAAGCCGGTCCGGAGAATCATCCGGAGCTTTGGTTGCGCTTCGCGGGTTCGGTCGGCGCCAATCGCCGGTCGGTGGCCCAGGCGGAGTTGGCGCCGGAGACCGTGGCTTGCGTCAGGGAGTTTGAAGCTCTCGCGCGCGATCCGCGCTGGCAGGTCGGCCTGGCCGCGCTCTACGCCTATGAGGCGCAGCAGCCGGCCGTGTCCAAGACCAAAATCCAGGGCCTCAAGGACCGATACGGTCTCTCGAGTCCGGACGCGCTGGGTTTCTTCCAGGTTCACCAGGCCGCTGACGCCTGGCATTCGGAAGTCGAGAAGCGGATCCTGCTGGAGCAGGCCGACCGCGATCCCGAGCTCAAGGACGCCATCAAGGACGCCGTGAGGCGCGCGTGCGACGCGCTCAACACGCTCCTCGACGGAGTCTGCGAGGCTCGCGAGATCTGCGTTCCGTCGCTCAACTGACGGGCCCTTAGCTCAGCTGGGAGAGCGCCTGCTTTGCAAGCAGGAGGTCGCCGGTTCGATCCCGGCAGGGTCCAGGTCTCGCAAGGTTTTAGTTCTTTGAAAATTGAATCTCTCAAGGCGAACGCCGTGGTAAGTCCCCGAACGGGGCGCGCGGCGGGAAGCTGAAAGAGTCGAGAATCAGTAAGCGTCTCACGACACCTTCGTCCTTTGACCGGGCGGGGGTGCGATGGAAGAATATGGTCAAGCTACAAAGAGTGTATCGTGAATGCCTTGGCGCCAGAAGCCGATGAAGGACGTGATAAGCTGCGATAAGCCTCGGGGAGCTGCAAATAAGCTTTGATCCGGGGATTTCCGAATTGGGCAACCAAGCCCGTCGAAAGACGGTCCATGTCCGCGTAAAGGCTCAGCTTTCGGGCTGAGAGATAGCGCGATCAAGACAACCCAGGGAAGTGAAACATCTCAGTACCTGGAGGAAAAGAAATCAACCGAGATTCCCCTAGTAGTGGCGAGCGAACGGGGAATAGCCTAAACCGCAGGAGCTTGCTCTTGCGGTGTTGCAGGGCTCATCCGGTGCAGAACCGGGGAGTTATCAACTGACGGATAGCGGAATGGTCCTGGAAAGGCCAGCCAAAGAGGGTGCCAGCCCCGTACGCGAAATCTAGTCAGCTCCCGATGAGTTCCTAAGTACCACGGGGCACGTGAAATCTCGTGGGAATCCGGGGGGACCACCCTCCAAGGCTAAATACTCACTGGCGACCGATAGTGAACTAGTACTGCGAAGGAAAGGCGAAAAGAACCCCTGATGGGGAGTGAAAAAGAACCTGAAACGGTACACTTACAAGCTTCACGAGGGCTATGCCGGACTTCGGTCCGGAATGCCTGAGTGAGTGCCTGTTGAAGAATGACCCGGCGAGTTACTAGGTCGAGCAAGGTTAAGGGCGGCGTGAAAGCGTCGTCCGCAGCCGCAGCGAAAGCGAGTCTGAAAGGGCGATTAGTTCGACTTAGTAGACCCGAAGCCAAGTGATCTAACCATGGCCAGGATGAAGTTGGGGTAACACCCAATGGAGGTCCGGAGTGTTAATCGTTGAAAAGATTCTACATGAGCTGTGGTTAGGGGTGAAAGGCTAATCGAACTTGGTGATAGCTGGTTCTCTCCGAAATAGCTTTAGGGCTAGCGTCCATTGTTAACCCGCAGGGGTAGAGCACTGGTAGATGTAGCGGCGGCAACCCCGCCTGCGAAGTCTGTCAAACTCCGAATACTGCGGCGAATTAATGGGCAGTCAGTTCGTGGGGGATAAGCTCCACGTGCAAGAGGGGAACAACCCAGAACGTCGATCTAGGTCCCAAAGTGTATGCTAAGTGGAAAACGCTGTGGATTTGCTTAAACAGCTAGGAGGTTGGCTTAGAAGCAGCCATCCTTTAAAGAGTGCGTAACAGCTCACTAGTCTAGCGAATCTGCGCGGAAAATGACACGGGGCTCAAGCATACCACCGCAATCGCGTCTTGTTCCGGTCTTCGGACCGGGGCAGGGGTAGGAGAGCGTTCTTAACGCTGTGAAGGCATACCGAAAGGAGTGCTGGAGCGTTACGAAGTGAGGATGTCGGGATAAGTAGCGAGAAACAAGGTGAGAATCCTTGTCGCCGAAAACCCAAGGTTTCCTTGAGCAACGTTCGTCGGCTCAGGGTCAGTCGGTCCTAAGTCGAGGCCGAAAGGCGTAGATGATGGGCATCCGGTTAATATTCCGGAACTAGGGTGTCGACGTTAGTGTAAGAGGTGACGCAGGAGGGTAACGGGTCCCGGGTAAAGGTTGTCCCGGGCCAAAGCCGTAGGCGTGCTCGTCCAGGAAAAGTCCGGACGGGCGTTAAGCTGAAAGCTGATGGGGACTGCTGGGAAACCAGTGGGAAGTCCGCTAACCACGCTGCCGAGAAAACCCCCGTACACTGTCGATACTCTAACCGTACCGTAAACCGACACAGGTAGGTGAGCTGAAAATGCTAAGGCGCGCGAGTGAGACCTCGTTAAGGAACTAGGCAAAATAGCCCCGTAACTTCGGAAGAAGGGGCGCTCCTCGCAAGAGGAGCCGCAGTGAAATGAGAACCGTGACTGTTTAACAAAAACACAGGACTCTGCTGAAATCGCAAGATGAAGTATAGGGTCTGACACCTGCCCGGTGCTGGAAGGTCAAGGGGAGCCGTTAGTCGCAAGGCGAAGCGGCGAACTTAAGCCCCAGTAAACGGCGGCGGTAACTATAACCGTCCTAAGGTAGCGAAATTCCTTGTCGGGTAAGTTCCGACCTGCACGAATGGTGTAACAAAGGTTCTGCTGTCTCAACGAGGTGCTCGGCGAAATTGTGGTACGAGTGAAGACGCTCGTTACGCGTGGTTAGACGAAAAGACCCCGTGGAGCTTTACTGTAACTTGTCATTGTGTCGCGGTTTTGATTGCGTAGCATAGCTGGGAGCCTTTGAAGCGCTGGTTGTGGCCGGCGTGGAGGCGCAATGTGAAATACCAGCCTATCGGAACTGCGACCCTAACTCAACGCCGTGATCCGGCTTGGGGACAGTGGCAGGCTGGCAGTTTGACTGGGGCGGTCGCCTCCTAAAGAGTAACGGAGGCGTTCCAAGGTACCCTCAGGCCGCATAGTAATCGGCCATTGAGTGCAATAGCAGAAGGGTGCTTGACTGCAAGGCCTACAAGCCGAGCAGGGACGAAAGTCGGATATAGTGATCCGGTGGTACCTCGTGGGAGGGCCATCGCTCAACGGATAAAAGCTACCCCGGGGATAACAGGCTGATCTGGTCCAAGAGTTCACATCGACGACCAGGTTTGGCACCTCGATGTCGGCTCATC
>DAIDHI010000091.1 GCA_027452025.1 Elusimicrobiota bacterium
AGCGCTTCATCAAGAACCTCTTCGGGCAGTTCGTCGCGCCGGAGGTCGTCGAGCAGCTGGCACGCAATCCTGAGAAGGTCAAGCTGGGCGGCGAGCGGCGCGACATGAGCGTCTTCTTCCTCGACATCGCGCATTTTACGACCATCTCGGAGAAGCTGGGGGCCGAGGAGCTCATCAAGTTCCTCAACCACTACCTTTCGCCCCTATCCGTCATCGTGCAGGGCGAGAGCGGCGTCGTCGACAAATATATCGGCGACTGCATCATGGCCTTCTGGAACGCGCCGCTGCCGGTGGACAATCACCGGGCGCGCGCTTGCCTGGCCGCGATCGCCTGCCAGGAGGCGATGCCTAAGCTGACGGCTCAGCTCGACGGACAGATCAAGCTGCCCGAGACGCCGGCGGTCCGCATCGGCCTCAATTCCGGCGAGATGACCGTGGGCCTGACGGGCAGCGAGAAGAAGCTCGCCTATACGGTCATCGGCGACGAGGTCAATCTCGCCTCCCGCCTGGAGGGCGCCAACAAGTTCTTCGGCTCCAAGATCATGGCGAGCGAAGACGTCTACCGCGGCGCCAGGCAGCTCGTCGAGGCGCGAGAACTCGGGCGCGTACGGGTCGTCGGCAAGGAGCAGCCCGTGCGGGTCTACGAGCTCCTCGCCCGCAAGGGCGCGCTTTCGGCGCAGTGGCAGTCCGCCCTGCCGCATTACGAGCGCGGGCTGGAGCTGTTCGCCAAGCGCCAGTACGCGCAGGCCGCGGCGGCCTTCGAGGAAGTGGTCAAGATATTCCCCAAGGACGGCCCGGCCGGTCTCTATCTCAACGCGGCGCGCGATTACGCGGCCATCCCTCCCGACGACAACTGGGACGGCGTATTCAACTTGACGGCGAAGTAGGGGCATGCTGATTTTTTGGCGTCTGCTCTTCGGCCATCTTCTCGCCGACTTCACGTTCCAGACCAACTTCGTCAACCGGTGGAAGCGCACGAGCCGCTGGGGCATGCTCGTTCACTGCCTCATGCATCCCGCGCTCTACGCCGCCTTGACTTGGCCGTATCTCGGCTGGACCTGGGTCAAGCTGCCCGGGCTGCCGCTGACCGGCTGGGCCTGCGTCCTGATCGTCTTTGCCGCCCACTACCTCGAGGACCAGTGGCGGGTCTTCACGATCTTCAAGTATCACACGCCCGACAACACCCTCTACTTCGTGTGGGACCAGGTGATCCACTACGCCGTGATCTTCGCCGTCATCCCGCTCGGCGTCCAGGCGCCCGACGCCGCCCTGATGCCCGAGAAATGGCCGCTCTACGGCATCCTCTTCGTCCTGGTCACCCACGCCTCCACGGTGTTCGTCTACTTCATCGAGAAGGACCTCTATGGCCGGGCCTTTCCGGGCGCGGGGGAGAAATACCTTTCCATGGCGGAACGCCTGGTCCTGGCGCTTTTGTTGCTGGTCCCCGGGCACGTCTGGCCTCTGCTGGCCCTGGGCTGGCTGTCCTTCATGCATTATTTGCGCGCGCGCCGGCTCATGGACCTGTCCTGGCTGAGCTTTTACCTCGGCGGAGGCGCGGCTCTGCTCTGCGGCCTGGCCGGGAGATTGATATACTACGCTTGATATGCCCGAAGAAATACTGATCCTATCCGGAGTTCGCACACCCATCGGCTCTCTCAACGGTTCGCTGTCCAACTACACGGCGCCCCAGCTCGGCGCCAAGGCCATCGCCGCGGCCGTGGCCAAGGCCGGCGTCAAGGCCGAGGACCTGGGCGAGGTCGTCATGGGACACGTCCTGTCCGGCGGCGCGGGCCAAGCCCCGGCGCGCCAAGCCGCCATCTTCGGCGGCGTGCCGCCTTCGGTCGGCGCCACGACGGTCAACAAGGTCTGCGGCTCGGGCCTCAAGGCCGTCATGATGGCCTCCCAGTCTATCCGCCTGGGCGAGGAGGACCTCGCGCTCGCCGGCGGCATGGAATCGATGTCCAAGGCCCCTTTCCTTCTCGATAAAGCCCGCTCGGGCTACCGCTACGGCAACGCCGTCCTCGTGGACTCCATCCTCCGGGACGGGCTCATCGACCCGTATTCCGAGATCCACATGGGCGACTGCGGCGAGCTCTGCGCTGAGACGCACCAGATCCCGCGCGAGAAGCAGGACGAGTGGGCCGTGCGCAGCTACAAGGCCGCCCAGGAGGCTCAGGCCTCGGGAGCCTTCGCTTCGGAGATCGTCGACGTCGACGGCATCGCCCTCGACGAGGAGCCGGGCCGCGCCAAGCTCGACAAAGTCGGCAAGCTAAAGCCCGCCTTCAAGTCCGGAGGCACGATCACGGCCGCCAACGCCTCCAAGCTCAACGACGGCGCGGCGGCCCTGGTGCTTGCCAGCGCCAAGGGCGCGGCCGGCCGCAAGCCCTTGGCCCGGGTGGTCGGGTGGTCCACGTTTTCCCAGGAGCCAAAGTGGTTCACCACCGCGCCCGCGGGCGCCATCGAGAGGCTGCTCAAGAAGGTCTCCTGGGGCAAGGACTCCGTCGACCTCTTCGAGGTCAACGAGGCCTTCGCCGTGGTGTCCTTGGCCGTCATCAAGCTCGCCGGCCTGCCCGTGGAAAAAGTGAACGTCCACGGCGGCGCCGTGGCCCTGGGACATCCCCTGGGCGCCAGCGGCGCGCGTATCCTCGTCACTCTCTTGCACGCCTTGAAGCGCCGGGGCGCCCGGCGCGGCGTGGCCGCCATTTGCCTCGGCGGCGGGGAATCGGTGGCCGTCGCCATTGAAACCGTCTAGAACCTCGTTTGCCCTCGGCTCGCGCGTCGGCCTGCAGGACCTGACCGACGTCGCCTCCGGCGCGCGCGGCGTGCGCCTGCCGCCCGCCGCCCGCGCCCGCATGGAGTCGGCCCGGCGCCGGCTGCTGGCCGCCGCTTCTCGCGGCCGCCCGGTCTACGGCGTCAACACGGGGTTCGGCGAGCTCGCCTGCCGCCGCATCCCGGACCAGCAGCTGGCCAAGCTCCAGCAAAACCTCGTGCGCAGCCACGCCTGCGGCGTCGGCGAGCCGCTGGACGAGGCCGAGGCGCGGGCGATCCTGTTCCTGCGGGCCAACGAGCTCGCGCGGGCCTTTTCCGGAGCCCGGCCGGCGCTGGCCGAGCTTATGGCCAAGCTCATCAACTCGGGCGCGGCCCCGCTCATTCCCAGCCGGGGCTCGGTGGGCGCCAGCGGCGACCTCGCGCCCCAGGCGCACATGGCCTTGCTCTTGCTCGGCGAGGGCGCGGGGCTCCTGAAAGGCCGAGCCGTCCCGGGAAGCGAGATCCTCCGGCGCCTGCGCCTCAAGCCCGCCGTCCTCGAGGCCAAGGAGGGCCTGGCCCTGCTCAACGGCACGCAGGCCATGCAGGCCGTGGGGGGGCTGGCTCTGCGGCAGGCGTTCAGCGTTTGGGGCGCCGCTCAACTGGCCGGCGCCATGAGCCTGGAAGCCATGACCGGCACCCCCGTGCCTTTCGACGAGGCCGTCCACCGCCTCAAGCCCCACCCCGGGCAGCTCGCCGCCGCGCGCGGCCTGCGCGAGCTGTTGTCCGGCAGCGCCATCCGCCAGTCCCACATCCGCAACGACCCGCGCGTGCAGGACCCCTACAGCCTGCGCTGCATGCCCCAGGTCCACGGCGCCGTCCTCGACCAGCTCGAGCACGCCCGCCGCACGCTCGAGACCGAGATGGCCAGCGTGACCGACAATCCGCTCGTCGTGGGCGCGCGGGTGATCTCCGGCGGCAATTTCCACGGCCAGGCGTTGAGTCTGGTGTTCGACTTGGCCGCCATCGCCATGACGGCGCTCGGCGGCATCTCCGAGCGGCGCATCTTCCAGCTCATCTCGGGTAACGCGCCGGGTCTTTCTCCGTTCCTGGCGAGCAATCCGGGCCTGGAATCCGGCTGGATGATCCCGCAGGTGACTGCGGCCGCCCTGGCCTCGGAGAACAAGGTCCTGGCCCATCCCGCCTCCGCCGACTCGATCCCGACGTCGGCCAACAAGGAGGACTTCGTCAGCATGGGCATGGGCGCGGCGCTCAAATTCAAGCGCGTCGTCTTCAACACCGCGCAGATCGCCGCCATCGAGCTGTTGTGCGCCGCCGAGGGCGTGGAAGTCCACCGGCCGCTGACGCCGGGCCGCGGCGTCGGCCGGGGTCTGGCGCTCGTGCGCCGTCAGGCCCCGCCCTCGAGGGGCGACGAGGTCTTCAGCGCCCGCCTGGAGCGCGTGCGAGACGCCGTCCTCCGCGGCTGCTTCGACGAGGTCTAGCGACATGCTCATGCCCGCTCCCCAACCCAGGCTCAAAGGCGCGCCTCGCGGCCGCAAGCTTTCCTGCCGCGGCTGGCAGCAGGAGGCGGCGCTGCGCATGCTCCTCAACAACCTGGACCCCGCCGTCGCGGAGCGCCCGGAGGACCTGGTCGTCTACGGCGGGCGCGGCAAGGCGGCCCGCAACTGGGACTGCTTTCACGCCATCGTGCGCTCGCTCAAGGCGCTGCAGGACGACGAGACTCTCCTCGTGCAGTCCGGCAAGCCCGTGGGTGTTTTCCGTACGCACGAGGAGGCGCCCCGCGTCCTCATCGCCAACTCGAATCTCGTCGGCAAGTGGGCCACCTGGGACGTCTTCAACGAGCTGGAGAAGAAGGGTCTGATGATGTATGGCCAGATGACGGCCGGCTCCTGGATCTACATCGGCTCCCAGGGCATCGTCCAGGGCACTTACGAGACCTTCGCCTCGGCGGCGCGCAAGCACTTCGGCGGCTCTCTTCAGGGACGCCTGGTGGTCACCGCGGGCCTCGGCGGCATGGGGGGAGCCCAGCCGCTGGCCGCCGCGATGAACGGCGCGGCGTTTCTCGGCGTCGAGGTCGACGCCAAGCGCATCGAGATGCGCCTCAAGACCCGCTATCTCGACTTCATGGAGACCGACCTGGACGCGGCGCTCTCTCGGGTGCTGGAGGCCAAGCGCGCCGGGCGGGCCGTCTCCGTCGGGCTGCTCGGCAACGCCGCCGACGTCATCCCGGAGTTGGCGAGGCGCAAAGTCGAGATCGACCTGCTCACCGACCAGACCTCCGCCCACGACCCGCTCGTCGGCTATATCCCCAAGGGCGTCACGCCGGCCTCGGCCGCGACGCTTCGCGCCGCCAACCGCGAGGATTACCTGCGCCGCGTCATGGACTCGATCGCCGAGCACGTGCGGGCCATGCTCGAGCTCAAGCGCGCCGGAGCCGTGACCTTCGACTACGGCAACAACATCCGCACCATGGCCTACCAGGCCGGCGTGCGCGACGCCTACGAAATCCCGGGCTTCGTCCCGGAATTCATCCGGCCGCTGTTCTGCCAGGGCAAGGGTCCCTTCCGCTGGGCCGCCTTGTCGGGCGATCCGGCCGACATCGCCCTCACCGATGCCGAGGCGCTCAAGCTCTTTGCCGAGGACGAGGCCCTCTGCCGCTGGATCGCCTTGGCCGGGCGAAAGATCGCCTTCCAGGGGCTTCCGGCGCGCATCGCGTGGCTGGGCCTCGGCCAGCGCGCGGAGATGGGCCTGCGCATGAACCATCTGGTCAGGAAGGGGAAGATCTCCGCGCCCGTCGTCATCGGCCGCGACCACCTCGACACCGGCTCGGTGGCCAGCCCTTATCGCGAGACGGAGGGCATGAAGGACGGCAGCGACGCCGTGGCCGACTGGCCGGTCTTGAACGCCCTGCTCAGCACCGCCTCCGGCGCCTCGTGGGTCAGCTTTCATCACGGCGGGGGCGTCGGCATCGGCTACTCGCTGCACGCCGGCCAAGTGACGGTCGCCGACGGCACCAAGATGATGGACAAGCGCCTGGAGCGCGTGCTGACCAACGATCCCGCTCTCGGCGTCGCCCGCCACGCCGACGCCGGCTACGACGAGGCCGTCGCCGTCGCCAAAAAGAAAAAGCTCAAGATTCCCATGCTCGGAGGCAAATAGCCATGCCCAGCGAATTTTCTTTCGACGCCGTCAGCGAAGTGGACCTGAATCTCGTCGGCGAGTCCATCCAGGTCGCCATGAAGGAGATCGGCAACCGCTTCGACTTCAAGGACGCCAACGCCTCGCTCGAGCTCAACGCAAAGGACAAGAAGATCATCGTGCGCGCCAAGGACGAGGGGCGCGTCAATTCGGCCTGGGACGTGCTGGCCACGCGCATGGCCAAGCGCGGGCTGCCGCTCAAGAACTTCAAGAGGGCCGACAAGATCGAGCAGGCCCTGGGACAGACGGCGCGCCTCGACGTCGTCGTCCAGGCCGGCATCCCCACCGACAAGGCCAAGCAGATGGCGGCGGCCATCAAGGAGCGCAAGCTCAAGGTCAACGCCCAGATCCAAGGCGAACAGCTGAGGGTGACGAGCAAGTCCAAAGACGAGCTCCAAGCCGCCATGGCGCTTCTGCGCCAGGGCAGCTGGGACGTCGAGCTGCAGTTCAAGAACTTCCGCTAGCCGAAGCCCGAATGGCGCGCCACCTGATCCTCAACGCGGGGCAGCTGCTGACGATGGCCGGCCCCGACGCCGCCCGCCGCGGCCGCGAGATGGCCTCGGTGGGCCTGGTGCGGGACGGGGCCGCGCTCGTGGAGGACGGGATCATCCTGGCCGCGGGCCTGAGAGACATCGTCCTGCGCCACGACAAGGCGGCCTCCGCCAAGATCGTCGACGCGGGAGGCCGGGTGGTGCTGCCGGGCTTCGTCGACAGCCACGCGCATCCGATCTTCGCCTCGCCGCGGCTTTCCGACTTCGAGGCGCGTCTCAAGGGCGCGACCTACGCCGAGATCGCGCAAAGCGGCGGCGGCATCCTGTCGACGGTCAATGGGGTGCGCGGCGCCCGCCAGGAACAGCTGGCCGCGGGCTTGGCGCGCTGGGCGCAGCGATTCCTCGAGTGCGGCACCACCACCCTGGAAGCCAAGTCCGGCTACGGCTTGGATCTCGAGACCGAGATCAAGATGCTGCGCTCCGTCGCGGGCGCAGGCGGCCAGACGCCCTTGCAGCTCGTGCCCACCCTGCTCGGCGCCCACGCCCTGCCGCCGGAGCTCAAGGATCGGCGGGAGGATTACGTGAAGCAGGTCTGCGAGGAGATGATCCCGGCCGCGGCCCGCGAGAAGCTCGCACGCTTCGTCGACGTATTTTGCGAGCAGGGCTTCTTCACTCTGGAGGAGGCCGCGCGCATCCGCGAGGCGGCCGCGCGCGCGGGACTCGGGTTCAAGATCCACGCCGAGCAGCTCTCGCGCAGCGGCAGCGTCGGCATGGCGGTCAAAGGGCTGGCTGTCTCCGCCGACCACCTCGACTGCGCCGACGCCTCGGATATCAAGAATCTGGCCGAAGGCCAAACGGTCTCCTGCCTGGTCCCGGGCTCCAACTATTTCCTGGGCAAGCCCTATCCGCCCGCGCGGCGGCTCATCGACGGGGGCGCCGCCGTCGCCTTGGCGACCGATTTCAATCCCGGCACCTGCCCCTGCTGGGACATGCGCATGATCCTCTCCATCGCCTGCACGCAGATGAAAATGACGCCGGCCGAGGCCCTGACCGCCGCCACCGTCAACGGCGCTTGGGCGTTGGGCCTGGGCAAAAGCCACGGCTCGCTCGAGCCGGGGAAAGCCGGCGACCTCATCTGCTACGACGCCGAGGATTACCGGGAAATTCCCTACTACTTCGGCTCGACCGGCGTCGTCTGGACCATGAAGCGCGGGGCCGTCGTGCATTCAACGGAAGCTCCGCGGCTGTAATGAGCTGGCGCCGCGCGCCGCTGCTTTTCGGCCTGGCGCTGCTCGCGTCGTGGCTGGTCAACGTCCCGGCGCTTTCCAGCATCCGGCTCGACCCCGACAGCCTCAACGCGATGTCGGCTTTCTTCACGGCCCGGACCCCGTTGGGGGGGGAGCTGAGGTGGCTGGCCGCCAGCCGCGGGCTTTTCAGCGGGAATGAGCAGGCGACGAACTTCCTCTATTGGCTCGCCTACGGCCCTCTGGGCGCCAGGGGCCCGGCTGGCTTCCGCTGGCTGGAGGTCGCCTTTCAAGCGGCGGACGGATTTCTGGTGATGATCGCGGCCGAGCTCTGGGTCGGCGGAGTCTGGGGCGTCTTCGCCGGGCTGGCCTTTCTGCTGGCGCCGATCCATGGCATGAATTGGAGCTGCATGGGCTTGCCCCATTACGCGGCCGCCTTCCTTTGCTTGCTCGGCCTGCTCTGGCATGCGCGCCACCGGGAGTCCGTCAAGGGCGCGGCGCACGTCGTCGGGGTGCTCGCCTTCTGCTGCCTTGCCGCCTTCGCCAAGGAGAGCGGCTGGATGCTGCCGGTCTTGCTCGCCGCCTTCGAGGCGGCTCAACGGCGCAGCCGTTGGCGTTGGGTCCCGGGCGCCGCCTGCGCCCTCGCCGTCTGCTTCGTGGCGCGCCGGGGGTGGGGCGAGGCTTGGCGCTGGCCCGCGCCGGTTCCGGTCACGGCCGCCTGGGTCGCCGTCCTGGCTGCGGGGGGCGCGCTGCTGCGGCTCAAGACTCAAGCGCCTTGGCGGCGCTGCGCCGCCTTCGGCTTGTGGTGGTGCGCGGGCGGCCTTCTGCCCGTCTCCGGCCTGCTGCCGGTCAAGCTTCCCCAATATATCCACGGCCTGTCGCCCCGCTATCTCATCCTGCCGGCGGCGGGCGCGGCCTGGGCCTTGGCCGCCGTGGGGCAGGAGTGGCGGCGTCGCGGCGGCCGAAGAGGCCCGGTCTTGGCGGCGGCGGGCCTGCTGGGGTTCATGAGCTGGTCCTCGCTGCCGGCCCGCGGCGCGCGGGCGCAAGAGACGACCTTCGTGCGCCGGGAGCTGGCGGGCTGCCTCCAGCCGTCCTTGACCTGGAACTGCCTGGCGGCGGCCCGCTCCCTGCCGCTGCTGGCCGGCCGTTCTCCCGAAGCGTTCGCGGCCGCGCGCGGAGGGCTGCGGGCCTCTCTGGGACCGGAGAACGCGGACGCCTTCCTCGCTTTCTTCACGCGCGACCCTTTCGACGCGGGCTCGGCGCGATGGCGCTGCGCGGCCCAAGCCGGCATGGACGGCAGCCCTCTCGTCGGATGCATCGCGGCGTGGCAGGCCCATGCCGAGGCGGGCCTCGCTTTGCGCGCGGGGCGAGCCTCCGATGCCGCGTCCGCGCAGGCGCGGGCGACGGCCGCTTGGCCGGAGTTTGCCGAAGCCTGGGCCCAAAGAGCTTCGCTGGATCGCGCTCTCGGGCGCCGGGACCTGGCCCGCGCCGAGGCCTACCGGGCGGCGCTTTGCCCGATGGCCGACTTCGTCCTCCCCGATTTGCCCTGGGCGGGAAAGCGCTTCGCGCGCCTTAAACGGCACAGCCGAGCCTGGATCGATGGGCGCAGCCCCTTGCGGTTGGACGGCCTGGGCCTTCAGGACCTCGAGAGCATCGCTGAGGTCGACCCTGACGACGAAGACCTGCTGCGCGAGGCGGCGTTGAGGCTGCAGGAGGCGGGGCAGCCGCACAGGGCCAGCCGGATCCTGTTGAAATTGGCGCTGCGCCAGCCGCGCAACGCCGTCGCCTGGAGCGACCTCGGGGTGGCCGAGGCGCTGGCGGGCCGCGACGACCGGGCGCGCGCGGACCTGCGCCGGGCGCTGGCCCTCGATCCGAGCCTGCGGGAGGCCGCTCGCAGCCTGGCGGCTCTGGAGGGGCGATGAGGCGCGGGCGGCTCAAGGTCCTGCTTTTCGACGTGGACGGGACGCTGGTGAGGGCGGGGGGCGCCGGGCGCAAGGCGTTGAACCGCGCGGCCTTCGAGCTCTACGGCAAGCGCGATGCCTGCAGCGAAGTCAGCCTCGCCGGGCGCACCGATCTCTGGAACTTCAAGGCCGTCTACCGCAAGGCCACGGGCCGGCCTCCGCGGGCGGGGCAAGTCGAACGCCTGCATGAGCGCTATCTCGAGCTCCTGCCCCGCTACGTGAAGGCCGCCATGCGCAACGACGATTACGTGCTGCCGCGAGGCATCAAGAGCCTCCTGCGGCGCTTGAGCGGATACCGGGGCGTGCTGCTGGGGCTTGGCACCGGGAACATGGAGAGAGGCGCGCGCATCAAGCTGGAGCCTTCGGGCTTCAACGCGTATTTCCTGTTCGGCGGCTACGGCTCCGACGCCTTTCACCGGCCGACGCTTCTCAAGCGCGCCGTGGCGCGGGCGGAGAAGCTGGCGGGCCGCCGCATCCAGCCGGCCGACGTCTTCGTCATCGGCGACACGCCTCTGGACGTGGCGGCCGGAAAGAAGGCAGGATTTAAGACGATCGCCGTGGGAACCGGGTTTTCCGCCTGGCCGGAGCTGGTCGCGTCGAATCCGGACCACTTGGCGAGGGATTTCACGAGGATAGGCCAATGGCTCAAATGGTTCGGGATCAGCACGAGATCGTCGGCGCCGACGAGGCGCGGGCGCTAGCCGGGGGCATCGCCGCCGCGGCGGGCAAGGCCGCCGCTCTTGCCTCGCACCGGCGGGCCAAGATCCTCGCCGACGTCGGCGACGCCATCGAGCGCGAGACGGAGGCCTTCGCCCGCTTGATCGCCGAGGAGGTCAAAAAGCCCGTCAAGGAGGCGCGTCGCGAGGCCGCCCGGGCCGTCTTCACCTTTCGCTGGGCGGCCGAGGAGGCCAAGCGCTTCGGCGGCGAGCTCTTGCCGCTGGATCTCGACGCGAACACCGAGGGCCGCTTCGCGCTCACGCGCCGCGTGCCCCGCGGCCCGGCCCTCTTCATCACGCCGTTCAATTTTCCGCTCAACCTCGTAGCCCACAAGGTCGCCCCGGCCATCGCCGTGGGGCTGCCCTTCGTCCTCAAGCCGGCGCCGCAGGCCCCGCGCACGGCTCTCAAGCTCGCCCGGCTGATCAAGGAGGCGGGCTGGCCGGAGGAGGCCATCGCCGTGGTCTCCGCGCCCGTGGAGGCCGCCGAGGCGCTCGTGCGAGACGATCGCTTCGCCATCCTCTCTTTTACCGGCAGCGCCAAGGTCGGCTGGCACTTGAAGTCCATCGCGGGCAAAAAGCACGTCCTGCTCGAGCTCGGCGGCAACGCCGGCGTCTTCGTCGGCGCCGACGCCGACGTGCCCTGGGCGGCGGCGCGCTGCGCTTGGGGGGCGTACTACTACTCGGGCCAAGTCTGCATCTCCGTGCAGCGCATCCTCGTCGAAAAGCCGGTCTACAAGGAATTCAAGGAGCTCTTCCTTAAAAACCTCGCCGAGCTCAAGATGGGCGATCCCTTGGACGACAAGACCGACATCGGCCCGCTCATCGACGGCAAGTCCGCGGACCGGGTGGAGGCCTGGATCCAAGAGGCCGTCGCGGGCGGAGGCAAGCTCCTGGCCGGCGGCAAGCGCAAGGGCGACATGCTGTGGCCGGCGCTGGTCGAAAACGCCCCGGAGTCCTGCAGGCTCTCCTGCGAGGAGGCCTTCGGGCCCGTGGCCACGATCGAGGAGGTCTCGTCGCGAGGGCGCGCCTTGGAAAAGCTCGCCTCCGGCAGCTACGGCCTGCAGGCGGGCCTCTTCACCAACGACCTGCGCTGGGTCGTCGAGGCCTGGAACAAGATCCCCGTCGGAGGCCTCATCGTGAACGACATCCCCGCCTTCCGCTCCGACGCCATGCCTTACGGAGGCACGCGCGATTCCGGCACGGGCCGCGAGGGCGCGCGCTACGCCATGGAGGAGTTCACGGAGCTGCGCACGCTGGTGCTCAAGCCGTAAGGACCGATCAGGAGAAATAAAATGACCCCTCTCGTCGAATGCGTGCCGAATTTCTCGGAAGGCAAGGATAAGGCCAAGGTCGAGGCCATCGTCGCAGCGGCCAAGGCCGTCGGCGGCGTGACGGTCCTCGACGTGGAGACCGACGCCGACCACAATCGCTGCGTCCTTTCCTTCGTCGCGCCGCCCGAGGCCGCCGTGGAGGCCTGCTTCCAGGTGGCGAGCAAGTCCAAGGAGCTCATCGACCTCAACGTCCACAAGGGCGAGCACCCGCGCATGGGCGCCGTGGACGTCATTCCGTTCATCCCCGTGCGCGACATTTCGATCGAGGAGTGCGCCAAGCTCGCCGAGCGCCTGGCCGAGCGCGTGGGCCGGGAGCTGGAGATCCCCGCTTACCTCTACGACGAGGCCGCGCGCGTTGCGCAGCGCAAGGACCTCGCGTTGGTGCGCAAGGGCCAGTTCGAGGGCCTGCGCGAGCTCATCGGGAAGGATCCTTCCCGCGCGCCGGATTTCGGGCCCAACCGCATCCATCCGACGGCGGGAGCCGTGGCGGTGGGCGCGCGTCGGCAGATCATCAACTTCAACATGAACCTCGACATCGCCGACATGGCGGCCGGCAAGGACATCGCCAAGAGGATCCGCGCTTCGGGCGGGGGACTGCCGTGCGTGCGGGCCAAGGAGATATTCCTCGAGAAGCGCAGCCAGGTCCAGATCTCCACCGTACTGACCGACTATCGGAAAACTTCGATGGCGCGCACGCTTTCGGAGTGCATGCGCCTGGCCGGCGAGCACAAGGCGCGCGTCGTTTCGACGGAGCTCGTCGGCCTGCTGCCCCGCGAGGCCCTCGTCGACTTCGCCTTGGAGACTTTGACGCTCGAGAACTTCAACCCCGACGTCCAGATCCTGGAGCGGCGGCTGGAGGCCGTCGGCGCCCTCGGCGGCGCGCCGAGCTGGCAGGACGCGGGTCGCCTGGTCGTGGAGGCGCTCTCGAGCACCGACGCCACTCCCGGCGGGGGCTCCGCCGCCGGCATCTGCGCGGGAATGGGCTGCGGCCTGGGGTTGATGGCCATCGGCATCAGCCTCAGATCGAAGAAGCTCGACGCGGCCAAGCGTCCGCCTCTCGAGGAGGCGTCCCGGGCCCTCTGCGGGCTCAAGGCGCGCTTCGAGCGCCTGACGGCCGAGGACGCGCGGGCCTTCGATCTCTTCATGGAGGCCATGTCCTTGTCCAAGGACGACCCGGCGCGGCCGCAGCGCATGCAGCAGGCCCTCGTCCACGCCGCCGAGGTGCCGCTGGAGACGGCGAAGGCGGCGACCGAGGCCTTCGCGGCCTGTCTCGGGGCCCGCCCTTATGCCCAGAGCGCCGTGGCCTCCGACCTCAACTGCGCCCTGCACCTGCTCATGGCCGCGGCCCACTGCGCCGCCGAGAACGTGCGCATCAATCTCGGCGGCATAAAGGAATCCGCGAAGGCGTCTGCGCTGGAAGGCGCCCTGCAGGCCGCGCTCGACCGGCTCTCGGCCGCCCCGGTCTGACGGCGGCGTGACGCCTCCTGACAATCACTGACCGCCTGGGTCTGGAAGGTCCGGCTTAGTCAGGCTACCCTGGAGGCATGACCGTTCGCTGGTCGGTGACCTTCAAGCTCTCCGTGGCCGCTTCCGCTTTGGCCCTGGGCGTCATCGGCGTCCTGGCCGAGACGTTGCTCCAGGCCGAGCAAAACCGCGTGCTCGGGCAGATCGCGCTGCGGGCCCAGGCCTACGCGCAAGCCTGCCGCGAGGCTCTGCTTCCCCGCGAGGACGTCTTCGCTTTGCATTTCGCCACCGAAGAGGCCCTCAAGGAGCCGGGCGTGGCCGAGGCCGGAGTCGTCGACTTGAAGGGGCGGGTGCTCTCGGATTCGGAGCCGTCCTTGATCGGCGAGCGGGTCGCCTCGGCCTACCGGTGGCTGGCCGCCGACCATCCCGAGACGCGTCCCGACGGGCGGGGCGGCTACGAGGCCCTGGCCGCCATCCCGGGCTTGGCGGCGGTCAGGCTGCGCGTGTCTCAGGCCTCCCTGCGCCTGGCCCTGGCGGCGATTCGGCGGCGCGTGTGCGTGCTGGCCGGCCTGGCCGGGCTGCTCAATATCGCCGGCGTCGTGCTTCTCATCGCCCGGGAGCGCCAACGCCTGCGCTCGCAGGTGGGCCGCCTGGTGCGCAAGGAGGTCGCGCGCGAGGTCGTCGACGGCGAGATCCGCCTGGAAGGCCGCCGATGCGAGGTCAGCGTCCTTTTCACCGACCTGAGGGGATTTACCACGCTGTCGGAGCAGATGTCGCCCGAGGAAGTCGTGGGGATGCTCAACGCTTATTTCGCGCAGATGGTGCGCATCGTCGACGCCCACGGCGGCTGGGTCGACAAGTTCATCGGCGACGGGCTCATGGCGGTTTTCGGCGAGGTGCGCGGCCAGCCCGACCACGCCGAGCGGGCCGCCGCCTGCGCCCTGGAGCTGCGCGAGTGCATCGCGCGCCTGAACGTCGAGCGCATCCAGAGGGGCTTGGCCGCCCTCAAGCTCGGAATCGCCATCAATACGGGAGCCGTCGTCGCGGGCACGGTCGGCGCCGACCGGCGGCTCGAATACACGGTGATCGGCGACACCGTGAACGTGGCCTCGCGCCTGGAGCACATGAACGCCGTCCTGGGCACGGACTTGCTGGTCTCGGAGAGCACGCGGCAGAGGGCCTTTCGCAGCTTCAAGTTCGAGTGCGTGGGGCCGCTCAACGTGAAGGGCCACGAGGCCGCCGTGCTGGCCTACCGGCTCCTGCGCCGCGAGGGCGCCAAACCGGTGCCGGCCTAGGCGCGCAGGCCGCGCGCGAGCGTCCAGGGCGCCAGGCCCAGCAAGCTCGAGAGGCGCGAGCAGTCCAGCGAGCAATCGGCGGGCCGCCGCGCGGGCGAGGGCAGCTCGGCCATCGTGATCGGCGTAAGCAGCCCGGGATCGAAGCCGAAGGCCGCGCAGACGCGGCGGCCGAACTCCAGGCGGCTGACGCGCTCGGCGCCCGACCAGTGAAAGACTCCGCGCAAGCCCCTCGACAGGCAGCGCTGCGCGACTTCGGCGATCGAGGCGACCGGCGTGGGGGTCCGGATCTGGTCGGTGAAGAGCCGGATCTCGCGCCCCGCCGAAAGCTCGGCGATGAGGTGATCCAGGAAGTTGCGCCGGCCGGAGCCGTCGCGGCCGTAGACCAGCGAGACGCGCAGGAGGCAGGCTCCCGGATGGGCGGCCAAGACCAGCTCCTCGCCTTCGCGCTTCACGCGGCCGTAGACGCTGATCGGCGCGGTCGGGTCCTCCTCGCGATACGGGGCCTTGGTGCCGTCGAAGACCAAGTCGGTGGAAAAATGGAGCAATGGGATGCCGGCCCTGGCGCAGGCGCGTGCCAGCGCTTGCGGCCCGAGGGCGTTGACCTGCCGGGCCGCTTGCGGGTCCCTTTCGCAAGCGTCCGGCGCGGCCATGGCCGCGGCGTTGATGGCGGCGGCGGGGCGCAACTCGGCGACGGCCCGCTTGAGCGCGGCGGCGTCGCGAAGTTCCAGGCGCGGGTCGAGGATCTCGAAGCGGCCGGCGAGGTCGGCTTTGAGGCGGGCGCCGACGAAGCCCGTCGAGCCGAGGAGCAGCAAACGGCTTGGCCGACTATCCGCGCGGATAGTCACTGTCGCCGGAGACGGCGGTCAGGCCGCGACGGCCGTCTTGAGGCGGTCCTTGAGCGCCTCGTACTGCTTCCACATGCGCTGGCTCAGGCGCGGGCCGAACTTCTCGAAAAAGGCCTTGTGGCCATCGAGCTCGCTCGCCCAGTCCTCGGCGCGGACCTCCAGGAGCTTTTCCATGGCGCCGGCGGGAAGGCTTAGTCCGGTCGTGTCGAGGGCGTCCTTGGTCGGGACGAAGCCGATCGGGGTCTTCGCGGCCTTGCCGTCGCCCTCGCAGCGGCTGAGGATCCATTCGAGCACGCGCAGGTTCTCGCCGTAGCCCGGCCAGAGGAACTTGCCTTTCTCATCCTTGCGGAACCAGTTGACGTGGAAGATCTTCGGCGGCTTGGGGATGCGGGCTCCCATCTGCAGCCAGTGCGCGAAGTAGTCCGCCATGTTGTAGCCGCAGAAGGGCAGCATGGCCATCGGGTCGCGGCGGACCTCGCCGACTTTCCCCTCGGCCGCGGCCGTGCGCTCGCTGGCGACGGTGGCGCCGACATAGACGCCGTGGTCCCAGTCGAACGTCTCGAAGACCAGCGGAGCGACTCGCTCGCGCCGGCCGCCGAAGATGATCGCCGAGATCGGCACGCCCTGCGGATCCTCCCATTTGGGCGAGATCGTCGGGCACTGGCCGGCGGGGGCGGTGAAGCGCGAATTGGGATGGGCGCCGAGCAGCGGCTTGCCGTTCTCGTCCGAAAAGCCCGGCTTCCAGGGCTTGCCGTCCCAGGTGGTGCCCGAGGCCGGCGGCGCGCCTTCGCCGTCCTCCCACCAGACGGTCAGGTCGTCGCCGAGCAGGACGTTGGTGAAGATCGTGTTTTTCTGGATCGTCTTGATGGCGTTGGGGTTGGTGCGGGAGTTGGTGCCCGGGGCCACGCCGAAAAATCCCGCTTCCGGGTTGACGGCCCACAGCCGGCCGTCGGCGCCGACGCGCAGCCAGGCGATGTCGTCGCCTACCGTCCAGATCTTGTAGCCCTTGTGCTTGAGGCCTTCCGGCGGGATGAGCATGGCCAGGTTGGTCTTGCCGCAGGCGCTGGGGAAAGCCGCGGTGACGTAGCGCGTCTGGCCGTCTTTCTCGATGCCCAAAATCAGCATGTGCTCGGCCAGCCAATTCTCCTGGCGGGCGTGCCAGGAGCCGATGCGCAGGGCCAGGCACTTCTTGCCGAGGAGGGCGTTCCCGCCGTAAGCCGAGCCCGTGGAGACGATGGCGTTGTCCTCGGGGAAGTGCAGGATCATGCGGTGCGAGATATCGCACTCGGCCTTGGAGTGCAGGCACTTGGTGAAGTCTCCGTCGTCGCCGAGGAGGTCCAGCACCTTCCGGCCGATGCGGGCCATGATGCGCATGTTCAAGACGACGTAGATCGAGTCGGTGATCTCGACGCCGATCTTGGAGAAGGGCGAGCCGACCGGGCCCATCGAGAACGGGACGATGTACATCGTGTGGCCCTTCATCGCGCCTTTGAGGACCTCTTCGGACTTGGCGTAGGCCTCTCGGGGGTCCATCCAGTTGTTGGTGGGCCCGGCGTCCTCTTTCTTGCGGGTGCAGATGAAGGTGAGGTTCTCGGTGCGGGCGACGTCGCTGCGGTTGGAGCGGCTGTAGAAGCAGCCCGGCAGCTTCTCGGGGTCGAGCGGAATCATCTGGCCGCGCGCGATGCCGCGTTTTTCCAGCCGGCGCTTCTCCGCTTCCGAGCCGTCGATCCAGCAGATCTGGTCAGGTTGGCAAAGGGTCTCGATTTCCTTGACCCAGGCGAGCAATTTGGAGTTCTTGGTGGGGGCAATAGGTTGGGAAGGTGCCATGGCTCATTGTAGCACAATAGCCAAAAAGGGGGCTTTGACCCCGGTCAAAGCCCCCTTCGGACGTCCTTTAGGCGCCGGATCGCGTCAGATCTTCTCGAGGAAGACGTCGATCGCGGCCGTATCGGCGCCGGTGCAGGAGTCGATGAGGCCGCCGTAGCGGTAGCCGAGCGCGTAGCCGGCGCCCAGCGAAGGCTTGCCGGCGTCCACGCGGCCCACGGCCTGTCCTTTATACAGGATATTGCCGGAGGAGACCTTCAGATCGTCGAATTGGAAGCGCACGGTCTGGCCCAAGGGGCTGGTGAACAGCGCGCCGACGGCCCCGTTGGACAGGGTCAGGATCACGGTCCCGCCGGTCGGGTTGACGTCGCAGATCTTGATGTCCACGAACTGCCCGTCGATGGCTTGGGCGTAGAGGCGCCAGCCGGACGCCTTTCGGGCGGCCTGGAGGGCGTGGAACGCGGGCGCAAGGCCTTTGAGGACGGGGCTGGCGGCGTCGCCGCTCCAGTCGAGACGAGCGGCGCGCGCGGGGGCGGCGAGGCCGAGCGTCAAGCAGGCGAGGAATAATCGTTTCATGGCTACAGCATAAGGTGCGCGCCCGACACCGGCTTGCCACCGGTGTAAACGGCGCGTGACACCGTCCCTAGGGGGCTTTTTGCGCTTTCCCGGCCGAATGCCGGATGTCCTGGCCGAGGACCATGAAGACGACGTCCTCGGCGATGTTGGTGGCGTGGTCGGCGATGCGCTCGAGGTTGCGGGAGACCAGGATCAGGTCCAGGCCGCGTTGGACGTCGGAGGAGTCCTTTTGCATCTGCGAGAGCCACTTCGTCAGCGTCTCGCTCTTGAGCCGGTCTTCCTCGTCGTCGCGGGCGACGACGGAGCGCGCCAACTCGACGTCGCGCCGGGAAAACGCCGCCAGCGCGTCCTTGACCATCGAGGAGGCCAGCTCGACCATGCGGGGGATGTCGCCTAGCTTGGCCCGGGGGGCCTTCGCCAGGAAGGCGCCCGTCTCCGCCACGTTGACGGCTTGGTCGGCGATGCGCTCGAGGTCCGTGTTGACCTTGAGCGCCGCGGCGATGAGCCGCAGGTCTCCGGCGGCCGGCTGGTGGAGGGCGATGAGCCGCAGGCATTCGTCGTCGATTTCGACGTGCAGGCGATTGACCAACTCCTCGTCCTCGCCCACGGCCCGGCCGAAGCTCTCGTCTTGGCCCTCCAGGACGCGGGAGGCGTTGCCGATCATGCGAAGGGCCAGTTCGCCCATCTCGAGCAGCCTGCGGCGCAGCGCTTCCAGATCCTCGTCGAAGTGCCGGGTCATTGGGCCTCCATCATAGCTCATCCAAAGCGCCCGGTGACGTAATCCTCCGTGCGCTTGTCGGAGGGCTTGGTGAAGATCGTGCCGGTGGCGGAAAATTCCACGAGCTCGCCGAGCAGCATGAACGCCGTGAAGTCGGAGACGCGGGCGGCCTGCTGCATGTTGTGGGTGACGATGACGATGGTCAGCTGCTTCTTGAGCTCGAGGACGAGCTCCTCGATGCGCGCCGTCGCGATGGGATCGAGGGCCGAGCAGGGCTCGTCGAGCAGCAGCACGTTGGGGCTGACGGCCAGCGCGCGGGCGATGCAGAGCCTCTGCTGCTGGCCGCCGGACAAGCCCAGGGCGGAGCGGCGCAGGCGGTCCTTGACCTCGTCCCAGAGAGACGCCTGGCGCAGGCTGGCCTCGACGCGGCCTTCGAGCTCGGAGCGGCCGCCGGCGATGCCGTTCAAGACCAGGCCGGAGGCGACGTTGTCGAAGATCGACATGTTCGGAAAGGGATTGGGCCTCTGGAAGACCATGCCGACGTGCCGGCGCAAGACGACGGGATCCAAGCTCAGCACGTCGCGGCCGTAGAGCACCACCTGTCCGGACATCGTCGTGCCGGGCGCCGTCTCGTGCATGCGGTTCAGGCAGCGCACGAGCGTGGACTTGCCGCAGCCCGAGGGCCCGATGATCGCGGTGACGGCTTTTTCGAGGAACCGCGCGGTCACGCCCTTGAGCACCTCGTTGGAGCCGTAGCCGGCGCGCAGGCCTCTGACCTCCATCGCCGGTCCTCCAGCCGTCTGGCCGGTCGTCACCGGGCCTCCATGGCCTGCGTTCGCAGCGCCAGGCGGGTCGTCGCGTTGATCGCCAGGACGAAGATCATGAGGACGGCGGCGGCGGCCCAGGCTTGGCGGTGGAGGTCATCGTAGGGCGAGATGGCGTAAGTATAGATCGTCAGCGGCAGCGCCGCCATGGGCTGAAGGAAGCCGCTGTCCCAGTAGCGGTTTCCGAAAGCCGTGAAGATGAGGGGGGCGGTCTCACCGGCCGCGCGCGAGAGGGCCAGGAGGGAGCCGGTGACGATTCCCCGGGCCGCCGAGGGGATGACGATGCGCAAGACGACCTTCCAGCGCGGCACGCCCAGGGCCAGGCCCGCCTCGCGAAGCGCATGGGGCACGAGGCGCACGAACTCCTCGGTGTTTCGCAGGACGATCGGGATCATGATGACGGCCAGCGCGACGCTGCCGGCCAGGCCGGAGAAGCCCTTCATGGGAACGACGATGAGCGCGTAGGCGAAGAGCCCGACGACGATGGAAGGGACGCCGTTGAGCACGTCGGCGCAGAAGCGCACGAGGGCGCCGAGCCGGCCGCCGCCGAACTCCGCGAGGTAGACGCCGCCCAGGACCCCGACGGGAATGCCGATGGCTCCCGCCAGGGCGACGAGCTTGGCCGAGTCGACGATGGAGTTGGCGATGCCTCCGCCCGCCTCTCCGGCGGGCTTGGGCAGGCGCGTCAGGAAAGCCCAGCTCAGCGCTCCGAGTCCCCTCCAGGCGATATAGCCCAGCACGAAGAACAGCGAAAACAGCGCCGCGGCGGCGCAAAACGCGGTCACGGAGAGCATGACGACGTTGACGGCGCGGCGCGCCGCGTAGGAGCGCATCAGGAGTGCCTCTTTGACAGGCGCAGGAGCATCAGCCGGGCCGCGGCGTTGACCAGGATCGTCACGCCGAAGAGCGTCAGCCCGATGGCGATGAGGGACTGCAGGTGCAGGTCGCTGACCGCCTCGGCGAGCTCGTTGGCGATGACGGCGGCCATGGTGTAGCCGGGCTGGAAGAGAGAGGCGGAGATCTTGGGCGTGTTGCCGATGACCATGGTCACGGCCATGGTCTCGCCCAGGGCGCGGCCCAGCGAAAGGAACACCGCGCCCGCGATGCCGGGGGCGGAATACGGCAGGCTCACGCGCGTGACCATCTCCCAGCGCGTGGCGCCCAAGGCGAGCACGCCCTCCTTGAGCGGCCTAGGCACGCCCAGCAAGACCTCTCGCGAGACGATGGTGATATAGGGAAGGATCATCAAAGCGAGGATGATCCCCGCCGCCAGCATCCCCACGCCGTAGGGCGCGCCTTGAAACAGCGGCAGAAAGCCCAGCCGCTTGGTCAGCCAGGGCTCGACGGCGCTCAAGAAGGGGGCCAGCGCGAAGATGCCGATGAGCCCCAGGATCACGCTGGGCACGGCGGCCAGGAGCTCGATGAGAAAGGTGCAGACGTCGGAGACGCGCCGCGGCGCCAGCTCCGCCAGGAAGATCGCCGAGCCCGCTCCCAGCGGCAGGGCCAGAAGCAGCGCCAGCGCCGAGGATACCAGCGTGCCGTAGATGAACGGCAGCGCGCCGAACTTATCGTTGACCGGATCCCAGGCGCTGGAGAACAGGAACCGCCAGCCGAAGGCCTTCCAGGTCATGAGGGAGCCGGCGATCAGCTTCCAGGCCACCAAGCCCGCCAGGACGACGACGCTCAGCGCAAAGAGCAGCAGCGACCAGCGAAACAGCCGGTCGCCGGCCTGCTCGCGCGGGCCGGCGACCGGAATGGCCTTGAGCGCCGGGCGGTTTTCCGGGCGCGCGAGGGCCTCTGCGCTCAACGCAACTGCTCGACGGTTTTCTTGACCATCGCGCGCACGTTGGCCGGCAGGGGGGCGTAGCCCAAGGCGGCGGCGTCCTTCTGCCCGGCGCCCAGCATCCAGAGCAGGAACTGCTTGAGGGCCTTGCCCTGCGGCGTGGGATTGTCGGCGTAGACCAGCAGCCAGGTGTAGGTGGAGATCGGATAGGCCCGGGCTCCTGGGGCGTCGGTGATGGAGACCCGGTAGTCCTTGGGCATCCGGGCCGCGGCGGCGGCCGCCGTCACCGAGGCGAGGCCTCCCTTGACGTAGCGGCCGGCCTTGTTCTTGACGGCGGCATAGTCGATCTTGTTCTGCAGGGCGTAGATGAGCTCGACGTAGCCGATGGAGTTGGCGTTCTGCTTGACCAGACCCGTCACGCCGTCGCTGCCCTTGCCGCCCAGGCCCACGGGCCAGTCGACCGAGGTGCCAACGCCCACCTTCGTCTTCCACTGCGGGCTCACCTTGGAGAGGTAGTCGACGAAGGAATACGTCGTGCCCGAGCCGTCGGCTCGGTGGATCACCGTGATCGGCGCGTCGGGGAGCTTGACGCCGGGATTGACCTTGGCGATCTCCGGGTCGTTCCACTTCGCCACCTTGCCGAGATAGATGTCGGCCAAAAGCGGGCCGGTGAAGCGCAGGCTCTTGACCCCGGGGACGTTGAGGATCGGAACCGTCGCGCCGAGCACCGTCGGGATATGGACGAGCTTGCCCGGGCCCTTGGCGAGCTGGGCGTCGGTCATGGGACCGTCGGTGGCGCCGAAGTCGATCGTCTTTTCGGTGATCTGGCGGATGCCGCCGCCCGAGCCGATGCCTTGGTAGTTGATCTGGACGTCCGGGTGCGCCGCGTGGTACTGGTCGGCCCACTTCGTGTAGATCGGGTAGCCGAAGGTGCTTCCGGCGCCGTTGAGGACGATGGCGCCGGCGAAGGCCGGAGCGGCGAACAGCAGGGTCGAGAGGATGGCGATGCGTTTCATGGGTCTCCTTTAGAACACGAAGAACGTCGTGAACTGGAAGCGGTTGTTGACGGCGTAGCGGGCGTTGACGTCATTATACGTGTCGCGCGTCTGGTTGAACTCCGCGGCGAAGCGCAGCCAGGCCAGCGGGTCGTAGAACACGCTGACGTAGCCGAACTGGATCTTCGGGGCGATGCCCAGCGCCTGAGCCGACGTCAGGTAGCCCGTTGCGACGGGGAAACTCCCGTAGTTCGTGCTTTCGATCTGGGCGTAGCCGGCCGAGGCCGCCCAGCGCTTGAGAGAATACTCCAGGTGGGCGCGGAAGGCGTTGTAGCGGATGAGCTGAAGGTTGCCTTGATCGAGGCCGGCGATGCCGGGGTCGAGGACGTAGCTGCCGCCGGCGTCGTTGACGTTGACCTGGGGAATGCCGAGGCTCAGGCCCGGATATTCGATGCTGCCCACGGCCGTTCCCGTCATGCCCTCCGCCATCAGCATCAGGTTGTTGTCGCGGCTGCCGTCCTTGGCGGGAATGATCGGGATGGCGATGTCGGCGGCGGCGGCGCTGCCGTTCTGGTTGCCGACGGGGCTGCGCACGGGGATCAGGTCGCCGGTCAGCGCGGCGGAGAGGCCCACCATCTGGGTTCCGGCGCCGCTGATCGAGGCGGCCTGGATCTTATTCGAGGAGAGCCTCATGCCGCCCTGGAACATCGGCAGGCCCGAGTTCCAGTCCGCGGGCCGGGCGTAGTCGGCGGCGCTCTCGAAGAGCCAGTCGCCTCCGGCCAGCGGCTGAGCGTAAGTGTAGCGGTTCTGCACGAAGCGCCGGTAGAGCTGGGCCGGTCCGGGCTGGACGATGGTCTCGGCCGGGAAGTAGTAAGGCTGCCAGCCGAGCAGGGACCAATATTGTCCGAACTTGGCCGTGAGGTTCTTGTAGGTCAAGTCGACGAAGGCGTGGCGCACGCGCAGGGCGGGATTATTGAAGAAGTTGGCCTCCGTCTGCGTCCCGGAGGTGCCGCCCGGCAGCGTGTTGACTCCTTGGTTTCCGAGGAAGTCCAGTTCGATGACGGTGTGGGTCTTGAGCCCCCAGTCGGTCTCGGGCGTTGCGATCTCGAAGCCGAGGCGGCTGTTGCGCACGCTCATCTGCGCCCGGTGGTGGGACCCGGCGTAGGTGTTCGGCTTGGGCAGCGTCGGATTGTCTTCCTCTTCCGTCAGTCCTTGGACCGAGTCGGAGATGAGGTCCGATTCGAGGAAGCCGTACATCTTCAGCGTCGTGCCCCCGACCTTGCCGATCGTCACGGGCGAGACGCCGAGGGTGGGCAGATGGTTGGCGTCGGATCCATCCGAGGCTGCGGCCGGCGGCGCGAAGAGCGCGCCTGCGGCGAGGCCGAGAGCGGCGGCGGCGATGAGGCTGAGCGTCTTGTTCATTGATTCGTTTTCCTCTTGTGTCGGCGGTTTATCGTTTCTGTGAAGATTCTATCGCGGGCGGGCGCGAAGGACGATAGCAGGAGCGTCAATTGCGGGTGACATGAGCGTGACACCGCGCTCGGGGCTCGGGCTCTTGCGCTGGTCAGTCGGTCTGCAGCCGGTAGCCGACGTTCTTGACGGTGACGATGCGCTTGGCCTCGGAGCCGAGCTTCTCGCGCAGGCGCGCGATGTGCTGATCGACGGTGCGCGTGTCGAGTTCCATGGAGCGGTCGTAGCCCCAGATGCGCTCCAGCAGCTCGTCGCGCGTGAGGACCTTGCCCGCGGACTCGAGCAGGAGCTTGAGGAACTCGAACTCCTTCGCGCGCAGCTCCACCGGCTTGCCGGCGATGCGGCATTGGTAGGAGGAGGTGTCCATCTCGATTGCGCCCGCACGCAGGACCTCGGCCGCCTTGGCCTCCGGCCCGGCGCGCCGCAGGATGGCCTTGACCCGGGCCAGCAGTTCGCGCGTGCTGAAGGGCTTGGTGACGTAGTCGTCGGCGCCCATCTCGAGTCCCAGGACACGGTCGACCTCGCTTTTGCGCGCGGTGAGCATCAGGATCGGCGTCCGGACCGTCTTGTGGGCCGCCTTGCAAAACTCGAGGCCGTCGACCTTGGGGAGCATCAAGTCGAGGATGACCAAGTCGGGCTTTTCCTTGCGTAGCAGCGCGAGGCCCGCCTCGCCGTCGCCGCAGGCCACCACTCGGTAGCCCTCGTTTTCGAGGTTGTACTTCAGGACCTTGTTGAGGCTCCGGTCGTCCTCGACGACCAGGATCTTCTGCGCCATCAAACCAATCTGAGGCCGTAGTAGACGCCGGCCGCCACCAGGCCGGCGCAGGGGATGGTGAGGACCCACGCCCAGACGATGTTTCCGGCCACGCCCCAGCGCACGGCGGAGAGCCGGTGCGTGGAGCCCACGCCGATGATCGAGCCGGTGACGACGTGCGTTGTGGACACCGGGATGCCCAGCCAGGAGCACAAAAGAATGCACAGGCCGGCGCCGGTCTCCGCGCAGAAGCCTCCCACGGGCTTGAGCTTGGTCACCTTGCTGCCCATCGTCTTGACCACGCGCCAGCCGCCGGCCAGCGTCCCGAGGCCCATCGTGATGTAGCAGGCCATGATGACGGCCCAGGGCACGTAGAACGTCTTCCCTAAATAGCCGTTGGCGAAGAGCAGGACGGCGATGATGCCCATGGTCTTCTGGGAGTCGTTGCTCCCGTGGGCGAGGCTCAGGACGGACGAGGAGACCAGTTGGCCGAAGCGAAAGACATGGTCGACCTGCGTGGGGGATTTCCGCCGGAAGAGCCAGAAGACGGCGATCATCAGGGCGAAGGCGAAGAGCATGCCGATCGGCGGCGACAGGATCATGAAGGCGCCGGTGACGATCAGAGGCCGGAAGATGAGGCAGCCCGTGCCGGCCTTGGCGATGGCGGCGCCCACCAGCCCTCCGATGAGCGAGTGCGAGGAGCTGACCGGCACGCCGAGCGCGATGGTCAGGTAGTTCCACAGGCTGGCGCCGACCAGCGCCGCCACGATGAGGCGGTTGTCCATGACGGCCGGGTCGACTAGGCCCTTGCCGACCGTGGTGGCGACGTGGACGCCGAAGAAGAAGGCGGCGGCGAAGTTGAAAAAAGCGGCCGAGGCGACGGCCATGCGCGGCGAGAGGACGCGAGTCGAGACGACGGTGGCGATGGAGTTGGCCGCGTCGTGCATGCCGTTCAAGAAGTCGAAGAGCAGCGCCAGGGCGATGATTCCGAAGACGACGGGGCTGAAGTGCATCTAGGCTTGCTTGACCAGGATCGACTCGATGGTGTCGGCCACGTCCTCGCACTTGTCGATGGCGGCCTCGATGCCCTCGTAGATCTCCTTCCACTTGATCACCTCGAGGGGGTCGGGCTTGCCCTCGAAGAGCTTGGACAGCGCGCGCTCCAGGGCGCGGTCGCCGGCGTTTTCCAGGCGGTTGATCTCGATGCAGTAGTCCTGGATGCGGCGGCTGCTCTCCTTCTTCTTGAGCTCGCCGATGGCCTTGGCCATGTTCTCCGTGGCGTCGACGACGATGCTGGCCAGCAGCAGAACCTCCTCGTTGGTGTGGTCGACGTGGTAGAGCTGCATGCGGGAAGCCACGGATTGGACGAGGTCGACGATGTCGTCGAGCTCGCTGCCGAGGGCGTGGATGTCCTCGCGGTCGAAGGGGGTGATGAAGGTGCGGTTGAGGCGGTCGTAGATCTCGTGGGTGGTGATGTCGGCCTCGTGCTCGATGTCTTGGAGGCGATGAAAGAGCTCGGAGTCCAGGCTCCATTTTTGCAGGAGCTGCTTGAACACCTTGGCGGCCTCCACGTTGTGCCGGGCCTGGGCCTCGAAGAGGTCGAAGAACTTTCCTTCCTGCGGGATCAGATTGAACATGGTCTTATCCTAAGAAACGAGTGTGACACGCGCGTGACATGGGCGTCATCCGAGGGCGGGCAGGGAGAAGCGGAAGGTCGAACCCTGGCCTTGGGCGCTTTCCAGCGAGACGCGGCCGCCGTGGACCTCGACGATGTGCTTGACGATGGACAGGCCCAGGCCCGTGCCGCCCTCTTCCCGGCTGCGCGCCTTGTCCACGCGGTAGAAGCGCTCGAAGACGCGCGGCTGGTCCTCGGGCGGTATGCCGACGCCGTTGTCCTGGACGCTGACGGTGACCCAGCCGGCTTGGGCGGCGGCGGAAAGCCGGATGGTTCCGTTCTCGGGGGTGTATTTGATGGCGTTGTCGATGAGGTTGCTCAGGACCTGCTTGAGCTGGCCGCGATCGGCGCGGACCTGAGGCAGATCCCCGAACGGCTCGACTCGCAAGACGATCCTCTTCTTGCCCGCCAGCGGCTTGAGCGACGCCGCGGCCTCGGCGGCGACGGGCAGAAGCGACAGCGGCTCGAAGCGCGGCGGCATGCGCCCCGATTCGAGGGCGGAGATCGTCAGGAGGTCCTCGACGAGGCGCGTCATGCGGTCGGCGTTCTGCTCGATCTCCTGCAGGAACTCGTCGCGGTTGGCCGCGTCCTTCCACGCGCCCGAGCGCAGGGTCTCGGCGAAGGCCTTGACCGAGGCCAGCGGCGTGCGCAGCTCGTGCGAGACGTTGGCGACGAAGTCCTTGCGCACCTGCTCCAGGCGCCGCAGCTCCGAGAGGTCGTGCTGGAAGGTCTCGGCGAGAAGATTGATGGTGGCGGCCAGGCGGCCCACGGCATCGTGGGGGGAGGCGTCGGCGCGCGCGGCCTCATCTCCCGCGGCCAGGCGCTCGGCCACGATCGATACCCTGTTGAGAGGAGCGACCCAGCGGCGCCGGACCCACAGCAGGGCCGAAACGGCTCCGGCGGCCGCAAAGACGAGCGCCGTCGCGAGGAAGAGCACACGATATTTTATAAAATCGATCCTTCCGCCTGTCACGCCGGTGTGACCTGCAGTCCACGGCCGTGCGACAGCACGGTGCTATAAAATGACCGCGATGACCCGTCCGCAGCAGACCAATTGGCTTTCCTTCCCGCCTCGGGCGGGCGACGGCGGCACGTCGGCAAGGCCCCTGCCCGCCTCCAACCGCTTCCTCAACCGGGACCTCAGCTGGCTCCGCTTCAACGACCGCGTGCTCGAGGAGGCCGCCTCGGCGAGCGTGCCGGCCCTGGAGCGCCTGCGCTTCGCCTCCATCGTCAGCTCCAACCTCGACGAGTTCTTCATGGTCCGCGTCGCCGAGATCGCGCGCTTGGCCCGGCGCTTTCCGCTGCGGCGCTTCCCGGACGGCCTGACGGCGGCGCAGGTGCTGGCGCAGATCCGCGACCACGTCCTGCGCCAAAAGGGGCGGCAAGCCGAGGTGCTCCAGGACATTTTCCGCGCCCTCGACGACGCGAGCATCCGCATCTACGTGGAGTTTCCGGCCGGCCATGCGGCACTCGACTCCGAGATCCGGCCGCGAATTCCGGAGGTGCGCTACGTGCTGCGCCGCTCGACCGAGCCTGTTCCGCCCCTGCAAAGCGAGCGCCTGCACGTCTTCGTGCGCTTTCCCGGCGAATACGCCGTGCTCACCATCCAGGAGCGCGAGCAGCGGCTGCTGGAGCTGCCTTCCCATCGCAGCGTGCGGCGCTTCGCACTCGTCGAGCGCTGGCTGGCCGCCCGCGCTCAGGAGTATTTCCCGGGTCGCGAGGTCATCGAGGCTTTTCCCTTCAAGCTCATCCGCGAAGCGGACTTGCGCTACCGCCCGGACGACGAGGAGACCCTGGAAGAGCAGATCGCGGCGGCCGTGCAGAGGCGCTCGAAAGCCAAGGTCGTGCGCTTGGAAGTCGACGCGGCCTCCTATTCCGAGGGCGCGCTGTTTTTGGCCACGGCCCTCGGCCTGGACTCGGCCGGGCTCTACCGGTTCGCCCTGCCGCTCGACTTGCGCACGCTGGCCAGCCTCCTGCGCCTGCCGGGCTACCGGAAGCTTCGCTACGCGCCGGTCAGGCCGCGGGTGCCTCCGCCGCTGCGCAAGGCTTCCGCCAAGAGGATCTACGACCTGGTGCGCGAGCGCGACATCCTGCTCCACCATCCCTACGACTCCTTCGAGCCCGTCGTCTCCTTCATCCAGCGCGCCGCCGAGGACCCCTCCGTCGTGCGCATCCTCCACACCATGTATCGGACCAGCCGCCAGTCGCCGATCATGGAAGCCCTCATGGAGGCGGCGCGGCGGGGCAAGAGGGTCACCGCTTACGTCGAGATCAAGGCGCGTTTCGACGAGCTCAACAATCTTCGCTGGGCCGAGGACCTGCGCAAGGCGGGCGTGCGGGTGGTGCGCCCGATGGGCGGCTTCAAGGTCCACAGCAAGGTGACTCAAGTCGTCCGCCTGGAGCAGGGCGTGGAGCGCGCCTACACCCACCTTGGCACCGGCAACTATCATCCGAGCACCGCCAAGCAATACACCGATTTGGGACTGCTCACCGCCGACACCGGCATCGGCCTGGAGGTCGCCGCTTACTTCGAGGCCCTGCGGCGGCGCGGCGGACCGGGGGGCTTTCGGGAGCTCCTCGTCGCCCCGGACAGCCTGCATCGCCAGATCATCCGCCTCATCCGCGAGGAGACGCGCATCCAGCGCGCGGGCGGCCGGGGACAGATCATCGGCAAGATGAACGCCCTCGTCGATCCCGACACGATCTCAGCGCTCTACGAGGCCTCGCAGGCGGGCGTGCGCATCGATCTTCTCGTGCGCGGCATCTGCTGCCTGCGGCCGGGCATCCAGGGTCTCAGCGAGACCGTCCGGGTCACGAGCGTGGTCGACAGATTCCTCGAGCACAGCCGGATCTTCTACTTCCGCGCGGGCGGCGCCGAGAAAGTGTACTTATCGAGCGCGGATTGGATGCCGCGCAACTTCTACTCGCGCTTCGAGATCGCGTTTCCGGTCAAGGACCTCGCGCTGCGCCGCTTTATCCGCGACGTCATCTTGCACTTGGGCCTCAACGACAACGTCAAGGGCTGGGTCCTGCGCCCCGATGGAGCCTACGAGCGGGTCAGGCCCGGCAAGGCCATGGCGCGGGTGCGCTCGCAGGAGGCCTTCTTGAAGCTCGCCGAGCAAGGCTATCGCCGCACGATCCTGGAACACCGCGTCCACGGCTGAGGGGCGGGCCTAGCGGCCCACACAAAAGGCGGAAAGTCTGACACCGCCGCAGCCGTCGCACCGTCCATCAGGCGGCGAGGCCGGCGGCCGACGCCCGGGGAAACGAGGCCGATAAGGCCCCGAGCTCGAGCAGCTCTCGCGCCGCGTCGAATGCGGCCCGCGGCCGCCCGAGCAGGCGCGCGTTGAGCCGCAGGCCCGCCAGGCGCCCGGACTGCTCGAGCAGGGCGGCGGCCTTGGCCGCGAGCTGGAGGGGGCCGTCGGCCTTCACGGCCGCGCCGTTTTCTAAAAGGTAGTCGCAGTTGCGCGTCTCCTGTCCGGGAACTGGATGGACGAGGATGAGCGCGGCGCCGCTGGCCAAGGCTTCGCTGACCGTCAGCCCTCCGGGCTTGGTCACGACGACGTCGGCGTCGGCCATGAGCTGGTGGATCAGGCGCGTGAAGCCGAGGACCTGGACCCGGTGCCGGGAAGGGATCTCCTTGCGCGCAAGCGCCCGGCGCAAGGCCTCGTTGCGCCCCGCGACGGCCACGATCCGGCAGGGCTGCGGCGCGCGCAAGAGGGCGTCGAAGCACTCCTCGACGGGCCCGAGACCGGCGCCGCCGGACAAAAGCAGGACCGTCGGCTGCTCGCTTCCCGGTCGCTGGCGGCGCGCGCGGGAAAACGCCGGATCGACGGGGATTCCGGTGACGCTGACGCAGCCGGCATCGACTCCCCAGCGCGAGAGCGCCGCCCCGGTCTCTTCCGTCGCGACGAAGAAGCGCTCCGCCGGCAGCTGTGCCCAAAGGCGATGGGCCTGAAAGTCGGTCACGACGACGGCGTGCGGCGCGGAGAACCGCCCCGAAAGCTTCAGCTGGGAGACGACCTCCGCCGGGAGAAAATGGGTGCTTACGGCCGCGTCCCAGCGGTCCTGCCGCAGCAGGCTCGTCAGGCGGGCCAGGCTCAGGTCCTGGATGCGCCTGCGCGCCCGCTCCGCGAGGGGGTTTGGCTCGCGGTCGGTGGCGTCGTAGAGGCCGCCCAGGACGTGGGGCGCGCGGCTGGCCAGGCCGAGGTAGCCGTCGCGGTAGAGCAGGCGAAAGCCCGCGCGGGCGTAAGTTAGGACGTCCACGAGCTCCAACTCGGCCGCCGGGTCGAGTTCTCGCAGCGCCGCCTCCAGGGCTTGCGCCGCGCGCACGTGCCCGGAGCCGACCGAGGCCGTCAGGATCAGGACGCGCATGCGACGTCCTCCCGGCGCTCGGCGACGGACGCCCAGCGGATGATCTCCAGGCGGCCGGCGTCGTCTTCGATCAGCGCCGTGCAGTTCTCGACCCAGTCGCCGTCGTTGATGTAGGTCACGCCGCCGACCGATCTCATCTCCGGGAAGTGGATGTGGCCGCAGATCACGCCGTCCAAGCCCTTGCGGGCGGCCTCCCGCGCCACGATGCCGCGGAAATCCTCGATGAAGCGCCCGGCGTTTTTGACCTTGTGCTTGAGATAGCCGGACAACGACCAGTAGGGATAGCCCAGGCGCCCGCGCAGGGCGTTGAGCCAATGGTTGAGGACGACGGTCAGGTCGTAGGCCCAGCAGCCGAGCTTGGCCAGCCACTTGGCGCACTGCATGACGGCGTCGAACTGGTCGCCGTGGATGACGAGGAAGCGGCGGCCATCGGCCATCTCGTGCACGGCTTCGCCGACGACATGGACGCCTCCGAAATGCATGTCCAGGAACTGACGGGCGAGCTCGTCATGATTGCCGGGAATGTAAAAGACCCGGGTGCCCCTGCGGGCCTTGCGCAGGATTTTCTGGATGACGTCGTTGTGGGACTGCCGCCAGCCCGTCCAGGTCCGGCGCAGCGCCCAGCCGTCGATGATGTCTCCGACGAGATAGAGCGTGTCCGAGTCGTTGCGCTTGAGAAAGTCCAGCAAAAACTCCGCCTTGCAGCCTCGGCTGCCCAGGTGCACGTCGGAGATCCAGATCGCCCTGTGGCGCCTCGCGTCGCTCGCGTTTTCCATGAGGCCAGTATAGCGGCGACGCGAGGCCCGCCGTGATGAACCAGGGTAGCCCGCGTGTAAACTCGGTGTGACAGGGCCTAGGCGGTTTATAGGCCCTTAGTCCCGGTCCTATGCCGGGAGACCGACGCGCGCGGCCCTACTCGTAAAGGGCGACGCCGAGATGCAGCCAGCCGTAGGCGCCCTGATGCTTGCGGAGGAATATCTTGTAATGGGTCAGCTTGAGCTTTCCTTTTCTGGTCCGCTTGAGCACGGCGTCGTCGTCTTCCGTCACAAACGCCTTCTTCTTGGCGCTGTAGCGCAGAGAGGGAAACTTGAACTCGATGCGATCGCAAGGCGCGGTCTTGGCGAGTCCGCCGCAGTTGTTGAAGAAGAGCGCCGGCATCCCGTCGTCCACGACCCATTCGAACTTTTCCCGGCCCTGGCCGTCGTAGAACAGTTCCGTGCCCAAACCGGGCTTTACCATCCCGACGATGAATTTCTTCGCGGGCTTGCCCAGCACCATCTGGAACGCGGCCGTCATCTTCTTGAGTTGACGGGCGTTGGAGTTGCGCAGCGGGTTGCTCTCCCACGTCATGGAGGGGGCGCCCGCTGGCGCAGCGCCCAGAGGCGCGGCGCCGAAGGCGGCGCAGGCGCAATACGTCGTCAGGACCAAGGTCAACATCACTCTCATCGAATCCTCCTTCATCTTTTTTTGACGCTCCCATTTAAGCAACCCGCCTGCCCGCCTCGCACCGCAAGGGCGTCATCTGTGCGTGACATGGTGGTGACACCCGGCGGTCCGTCGGGGGGGCGCGTCGTCGGCGGAGGATTATTTGCCGAGCCGCAGGAAGCAGCTGGCGCAGCGGTGGTATTTGTCGAGCTTTTCGACCCGCAAGTCGAAGCGCTTGCCCACGGCCTTGTCGAAGCGCCGCAGCTCGTCGATGTGCTCGAGCTTCTGCTCGAGCCCCTCGCGCTTGGTCTTGATCTCGTTTTCGAATTCCCAGAAGGTCGAAAGCGAGTGCAGGCCTCGGTGGTTGATGTGGAAGGCGAAGAGATGGTCGAGCGAAGGCTCGAGGAACGCCGAGCCAAGGTCGACGACGAACTTGTCCTTCTCGTAGATGCAGAGGATCGGCCCTGTCGTCAGGCGGGTGATGACGCCGTTGCCCAGGTGGCGTTCCATCGCGTGGGCCATCTCGGGGTCTACGTGGCGATCCAAGATCGAGCGCACGGTGGTGTCATTGAAGTGCACGATGTCGTGGTGGCTCTCCTCGCGCACGACGTGGCGCAGCTTCTCGGAGGAGAACTCGGAGCGATAAAGGAGCCCGCCGCTGTGAAAGCCCGGCCCTTTGTATTGGAGGTAAACGTTGGAGCCGTCGCCTTTGTAGCGCAGCCGCAGGCTCGCGCCGAGCTTGAGCAGCTTGAGGTCGGGGGTGTCCAGGAACTGGTCGAAGAAGGTGACGCGCTTCTCGTGCTCGACCTTCTTGAGATCGAGGAGGTGCTTGCGCAGGTCCTTGGCTTCCTCGGGCATGACCCGGTGCTTCGACTCGATCTCGATGTAGCGGGGATCGGCGGTGCCGAGGCGGCGGCAGATGGACCAGATGCGGGAGAGGTCTTTGCCCATGCGGGTCATTCTACTAATAAACGGCTTGGCCGCCGCAGGCGGCCGTTGCGCCGCGTCTTCGGCGCGGCGCTCGAAGTCACTCGTCGGACTCGGAATCCGCGGAGGGGGCAAGGCCCCGGGCCTTCATCGCGCGCAGGTAGCGCCGGTGAGCGGCCGCGATCTCGTCTCGGATGACGCGGCCGGCCTCGATGATGTCGTCGAAATGATCGCGGACATGGGCCTCGAGCAGCGCCGGGTCGCCCTGCACGGAGAGCCGGTGCGCCCGGCCGAGCTGGGTGCCGACGGCGTAGAGGAAGTCCCTCTGCTCCTCGTCGTCCAGCATCTTCTTGAGCTTGGCGTTGAAGGGAGGGATGGCGCGGACGTGATACTCGACCTCGTCCAGGACGGCGCTGCCTTGATACTGGTCCCAGCCGGGGGCGTAGAGCTCGGAGGCGGCGATCATGCGCTGCGCCTGCGTCGGGTAAGTGTTCTCGTACCACCGCGTGTCGGCGTCGGTGCGGGCCTGCTTGATGCTGAGGAATATCCTGTCCCGGCCGCTCTTTTTCTCCTTGGGAGCGAGGACGACGAGGTAGATCTTGCGCTGGCCCATGGAGCCCCGGCCCCGGCCGGCTTCCTCGATGAAATAGTCCTTGAGCGGGTCGTCGCCGCGGCTTTGCGCCCACTGGCTGATGAGCGAGCGGACCGTCCTGTTCTCGGGCGAGACGGGGTCTTGGCGCATCTCTTGGGCCCACTTGCCGTTCGCCTTGAGGTAGGCGGAGGTCGAAGCCTCGTCTTGCGAGGGCTCGCGGTCCTTGAGCTTGCGCATCTCGGAAAAGGGGCGGTCGGAGTGGCGCAGGCCTCGCAAATAACCCTTGAGCAGGGACCGGGCCGCGGCGGGGTCCAGGAGCTCGGCGCCCTGCTTCTTGCGCCGCAAGGAGACCGAGACGAGCGCGCGCACCAGGTCCCAGGCGTAGGGGCCCATGCGCGAGCGGTCGAAGTCGATCATGGCCGCGCCCTGGGCGGATTTGGCGTAGTTGTCGACGTGGGGAGAGCCGTGCAGGAAAACCTTGGGCATGTCCCGGTGGTCGATGAGCTGCGAAAAGCGCCGCTGCATGGGCTCCAGCATGTTGCGAAAATAGAGGTGGGCGCCCTTCTTCTCCTTCATATAGTTGCGGCGGATCTCCGGCGCGTCGCCGGCGGGATCCTTGTCGAAGAGGTTGGCGTCGCCCGCGTCATCGGCCTTCGCGTAGGCGCTCAGCTCCCCGAGGACGGCTTCGACCTGGGGCGAGACCTCGGCCTCGACCTGGTCGGGCGAGCGGCTCGCGTCGATCGTGCGGAGGCCGAATTCGCCGATCTGCGCGTCGTAGGAGGCCGTGACGCGCGTTTGGAAGAGACGGAAATTCTCGATGGGATCGTCGGAAAGATGCAGATCGAGGCCGGCCTCGTAGTGCTTGGGGCCGGCCGCGGGCTTGGCGGCGCCGTCGTCGAAGTCCTCGGAAAGGCTGGGCTTGCCGGAGCGCTTGAGCACGCGGCCGATCGCCGTGTCGACCGGCAGCTTGAAGTAAAGCGTCAGGTCGGGCCGCGGGGCCTCCTGGTAGAGGCCGCGCAGCCAGCGCTGGTCGTTGCCGCGCACGCTGTCGCGCGCGAGAGCGGTGAAGAACCAGCGGTCGGCGAGCACGACGCAGCCCTCTTTGAGGGCGGGGACGATCGTCGACTCCAGGCGTTCCTGGAAGTCGGCGGCGTTGAGCAGGGCGAAGGTGCGGGGGGTGAGCTTCTGCGCCTTCTTGGCCTTCTTGACGGCCTCGGAGACGAAGTCGGAGGAGTTCCAGGTCGTCACGACGACCTTGAGGCCCTGGGCCTCGAGGCGCTCCTTGAGCCGCTCCATTTGCGTGGACTTTCCCGAGCCGTCCAGGCCCTCGACGGCGATCAGGCGGCCGGGGTAGCCGGTGACGGGAGACGGCCGGGGCCCGGCCGCGGGCGGCGTCCGCGGGGCGGCGGCGAGACCGGCCATGAGCGCGAGGGCGGGCAGCTTTCGGGCCATGACGAACTGGCCCGCCGCGGCCAGCGCCAGGCCGGCGGCCACCAGCGTCAGGCCGCGGGTCGCCGAGCCCGTGAAGGCCAGGCCCATGAGCATGCGCACGACGAGCGACATCTTATTGGCGATGAAGCGCTGCGCGCCGATGACGGGCCCTTCCGAGCCCTCGGGGATGCGCGCTTGCAGGGCCGTGGTGACGGCCAGGCGCCCCGAGGCGTTGGCGGCGGCAAAGAGCAGGCAGCCGGCGGCCATGATCGGAAACGACGCCGGCACCCACGCCGAGGCCATGACGGCCGCTCCCGCGGCCGCGAGCCCGATGAGGCGGCCTTGGCCGAAGCGACGGCTGAGGCGCTCATAAAGGAAAGAGCCGGCCGTGCTGCCCATGCCGAAGGCCAGGACCAGCCAGGAGGAGGCGCCGGCCGAGCCGAGCATCGAGGAGGCGAAGATCGCCGGCAGCAGGGCCTTGAGGGCGGGCGTCAACGACAGAAGCCCCGTGGTCAGCAGGCTGGCGCGGATGAAGGGGTCTCGGAAAGGCGATTTCCTCGCCTGTTTGGGGGCTGCGGCAGGCCGCGAGAGGTCCCCGACGCCTTGAGGAGGCGTTTTGCCGCGGGGCACGGAGAAGAGATAGCCGAGGCCCGCCAGCGCGTAGCCTGCCGCGGAGGCAGACAGCGAGAGCGCGGGGTGCTTGGCGACGGCGAGCGCGACGGTGAGCAGGGGGCCGGCGACGCCGCCGAGCTCGAAAACGGTCTGGTAGCGCGTGTTGATCCAATCCAGCGCCCTTTTGTCGCGGCCGGCGAAGGCCATGGAGACGGTGTTGCGCGCGGTGTCGCAGATGCCGCGGCTGAAGGCGTCGAGGCAGAAGACGGCGACGATGGCGGGAAGGCCGGCGCCGGAGGCGAGCATCACGGGCAAAGACGCCAAGGCCGCCGCCCGGGCCGCCGAGGCGCCCACGAGAAGCGCGCGCGAGGACACCGACTTGGCCAGCCAGCCGCCGAAGAGCGTCCCGGCCATGTCCATGCCCGTCGTGACGGCCGTCACGTAGCCCAGCGACGCCAGGGAACGCGTCATGCCGAGCAGGACGATGGGCAGGCTGACGACGAGCGCGTTGTTGGCGATCTGGCCGGCGAAGACGCTCGCCAAATACGTCTTGACGCCGGATCGGCTGGGAGCCGGAGGCTCGGACGCCGGAGGATCGGAAGGCGAGCGCGGGGCGGCCAGGGCCGGCGCGTTCGCCTGCGACGGCCCCGCCAAGACCGGGTCCTGGGTCTCGGGCGCCAGCGGCCTCGTGAAGTCGACGCGCCGGCGGTCGGTCTCGATCGAGCCCGGATGCGCCGCGGTCCTGACGGCCGCGGCGGCCGCCGCCGACAGGACGGCGCGGGCCTGGGGCGCGGCGGCGCGCGCGGAAGCGGCTTGCGCGGCGGCCGGGACGGTCGCGACGGCGGGCATCGCGCCTATCGGCAGGGCGGTGAGCGGCAGCGAACCGTCCTCCGGGCCGTTGGAGATTGCGTTGGCCGGGAGGGCCGGCAGGGCGGGGCCGGCCGCGTCCAATGAGAACGCGGCCGGGCGGTCCTGCGGGAGGGCGGTGTCGAAAGCGGCGGCGAGGCTTGGAGCCGGCCAGCTGGCCAGCACGATCAGGGCGGCGAGAGCTCGTCTCACGCCGCTATTCTAGCGTTGAGATCGCGTCTCCTGAATATGACGACTGTAGACCGGATGTAACAGGCTCGTGACAGGCCGTCACCGGGCCGATCAGCCCGGCTTGGAGCAGCGCGACGGCGCCCAGGCCCCCGGCGAGCCAAACGAAGCTGCCGGCCGGAGTCGCTCCCAGCGAGAACGCCGCCGCCATCATGGTCTTGAGCGCCACGGAGACGGCGTTGGAGGAAAAGCGCGCCACCGCGGTCACGCCTCCGGCCAGCTCGACCGGCGTGGACTCCTGCAGCCGGCGCGTGACCGCCAGCCGGGCGCCCGCGTTGGTCAGCGAAAAGACGAAGGCGGCGGCGAGCATCGGGACCAGGGAGGCGGTCAGGCAGCCTCCGGCCAGGGCCGCGGCGCCCAGGACGCCGGCCGCCAGCCACGTCCGGTCGCCGAGTTTTCGGCCGCGCCAGCCGTAGAGCGCTGAGCCGGCGATGCCGCCGAGGCCGAAGGCCGCTCCCAGCCAGCCGGCCGCGGCGGCCTGCTTGAGCAGGGCCTTGGCGAAGAAGGCCGCGACGAGCTTGCGCAGCGGATAGAGGTTGAGGGCGGCCAGGCCGGCGCAAGGCCACAGGAGCGCGCCGTTTTTGAGGACCCGCCGCAGCCCTTCGGCAGGGCCTCGGCCTTCGGGCCTCGGGCGAGGGGCCGCGCGGCTCCGGGGGATCGCCAGAAAAGCCAGGGCGCCGGCCGCGAGGCCCGCGGGGATCAGGGCCGAGGCGAGCAGCGCGCGCGACTTGAGCAGCAGAGCGCCGAGCAGCAGAGGGCCGACGACGGCCCCGCAGTCGAAGGCGGCTTCGTAGCGGAAGTTGACGGCGTCGAGGCCCTCCGGGTCGTTGCCCGAGAGCTCGAGCGGCAAGGCGTGGGCTGAGGTGTCGACAAAGCCCCGCACCAGGGCGTCGGCGCTGTAGGCGGCTACGGCCAGCGGCAGCGTCAGGCGCCCCGCGGCCCAGGCCAGGGGGATCGCCGCGAGCGCGGCCGCGCGTCCGGCCGTCGCCAAGACCAGCAGGCGGCGCGAGCCCAGGCGGTCCGCCGGCCAGCCGGCGACGAAGGTCGAGCCCATATGCAGGGCGGTGTCGACCGACGAAAACAACGCGGCGAAGCCGAGCGAGCCCGACAGCCGGTAGACGAGCAGCGGCTGGGCCAGGTGCAGGGCGTTGTTGGCGACCTGCGAGACGAGGACGCCGCCGATGAAACCGTCCAGGCGCGGCCGCCTTCGGGCTTTTATCCCCATCGTTGCTTGCGCCGATAGACGCGGCGCGCCGGGACGGAGACCAGGCGGCGCTGCGGCAGGACCAGGGCGGTCAGCCGCACGCCGTAGACGCAGCCGGTGTCCAGGCCTATGGCGTTGTCCCGGACCACGGGCCGCTTCCTGGCCCAGTGGCCGAAGACCGCTAGGCGCTTGCCGCGGTATGCGTCGTACCAGGGCAGGTCCGTGCCGGGCAGCCGGCGCAGGTTGGCCAGCAGCCGCGGGTCCTGCCGCGCCGGCGGCGTCCCGGGAACGAAGCCGCCGTGCACGACGAGGAATTCTCGGCCGGCGATCACCATCGGCCAGCGGGCGATACGCCGCATGTAGCCGTCGAAACCTCGTCCCAACTGGCCAACGAGCTCGGCGTCGTAGGGCTTTTCGTCGGGCAGCCTGCCGCGCCGCCAGCAGTCGAGAAGGCGCAGCTCGTGGTTGCCGAGGACGCACTCCAGGTTGGGCGTGCGCAGGGCCCAGTCGAGCACGGCGGCGGAGTCGGGGCCCTTGGCGATAAGATCGCCGACGCTGATGAGCCTGTCTTTCTGAGAGGAGTCGACCTTCCGCAACAGGTCTTGGAGCTCGGCATAGCAGCCGTGGACGTCGCCGATGATGATGGTCCGTCGCATGGAGACGACGAGATTATACCAGTCGATGCCGGCGGACGGATGACACGCGGGTGACACGGTCCGGGCCGGCGAAGGCCCGGGACGCCCGGGTCAGCGTCCCGTGCTGCCGAAGCCGCCCGCGCCTCGCGAGGTGGCCTCGAGCTCGCCGGCCTCGACGGGAGATGGTGTCGCGACGGGCATAACGAGCAGCTGGGCCAGGCGCTCGCCGTCCTCGATGCGCTGGGGCTCGGGCGATAAATTCCAAAGCACGACGCAGATCTCGCCGCGGTAGCCGGCGTCGATGACGCCTCCGGCGGTCTTGAGGCCCCGCTTGGCCAGCGAGGAGCGGTCGCAGACCAGGCCGACGAAGCCGGGCTCCAGGGCGACGGCGATGCCGGTGCGCGCCACGGTCCCCGCGCCGGGCGTAAGCGCCACGGCCTCCAGGGCGTAGAGATCGAGGCCGGCGTCTCCGGGGTGGGCGCGAGTGGGCAGGACGGTCCGGGGGTCGAGGCGGCGGACGGGAAGCTCGCGCACGGCTCATCGTAGCAAATAAGCTAAAATAGCGGCATGAGCCCCGAACCCTCCCACGAGACGCCGAAGATGAACCCCGCCGACCTGTGGCGGGAGGACGTGTTCACCGACCGCCAGGTCGGCACCATTCGCCGCCTGATTCCGGTCAAGGCCGACGGCGCGGCCGACCCCGGCCGCAAGGTGGTCTTCATCGGCGAGGCCTCGCTCATGACGGCGGCGGGCTCCCTGCCCCTCAACTTCGAGATTCCGGCCGACACACTGGAGCAGGCCGTGGCCGGCTACGGCAAAGCGGTCGAGGTCGCCTTCCAAGAGGCGATGGAGGAGCTCAAGGAGCTGCGCCGCCGCGCCTCCTCGCAGATCGTCATCCCGCAGGGCGGCCTTCCGCCGGCGGGCGGCCCGGGCGCTCCGGGCCTGGGCAAGCTCAAGCTTTAGCGCTCGCCTTGCGGTTCGGCTCGACGACGGCGTAGCCGCGGCCGGCGATCGTGACCAGCCACTGGTCCGAGCGCAGCCCGAGCTTGAGGCGGACGCGGCGCACGTGCACCTCGACGGTCTTCAGGCTTCCTTCCGACGGCGGCTCGGCCGACCAGACCTTTTGATAGAGCGCGACTCGGTCGAAGGGCTGGGGGCTCCTCGACGCCAGGAAGTGCAGCAGCTCGAACTCCTTGGGCGTGAGGTGTTCGAAGGCCCGGCCGCCCAGCCACACGGTCTTGCGGGCGTAGTCCAGCCGCAGCTCTCCCAGCGCCACGTCGGAGGCCGAAGCCTGGCCCGAGCGGCGCAAGAGGGCCCGGCAGCGCGCCAGGAGGCTGCGGGCGCCGATCGGCTTGGTCACGTAGTCGTCGGCGCCCATGTCCAGGCAGGCCGCGTCCTGGCCGTCCTTGTCGTTGCCGGTCACGATCAGGATCGGCACGCCCGCCGTCTCCGTGCGCTGCTTGAGCTCCTGGCAGACCTCGAGGCCGCCGAGGCCGGGCATCACCATGTCGAGCACGACCAGGCTCGGCTGGCGCTCCAGCGCTTGGCGCAGGCCCGCGCGCCCCGAGGAGGCGCAGACCGTGGCATAGCCTTGCTCCTCGAGGATCTTGGAGACGATCTTGAGAAAAGGCTTGTCGTCGTCGATGAGCAGGATCTCGGCGGCCACGCGCTCCGATTTTATATAACTGTCGACGGTGCAGGCCAAATATCTCTTGCTGCTGCGCGTCGTCCTCATCGAGATCCTGCTCCTGCACGTCCTCTATTCGCCGGCCGGGCATTGGAACCGCTTCTGGGTCTGGGGCCTGCTCGGCGCCTACGCCGCCGCCGCCGCCGCGACGTATTGGCTCTCCCGCCGGCGCCTCGCCGGCAAGCGCGCCGCTGCGGCCTCCTTCCTGCTCGACGTCGTCCTCACCTCGCTGATTTTGCGCGGCGCGGGAGGAGTGCGCTCGGAGCTCTATATCGCCTACTTCCTGGTCATCCTCATCTCCTGCCTGCAGGAAAACCTCGCCTACAGCTTCATCGTGGGCGGCGTCTCGGCTCTCGTTTACGGGGCGCTGGCTTTTCCCGGCTCGGACTGGATTTCGCAGCCCTTTTATCTGCTCCACGTTGCCTTCCTGATGGCGACCGCGTTCTTTAGCGCGTATCTCGCGACGACGGTCAAGCGCGCCGAGCAGGAGGCCGAGGAGCGCTTCGAGCAGAAGGTGGCCTGGATGCAGCGGCTTTCCTCGGTCGGCCAGGCGCTGGCTTCGGTGCTCCACGAGGTCCGGACGCCCATCAATACCGTGCTGCTGTCGGCGGAATACGCCCAGGGTCGTCTGGAGCGCGGCGAGACGGCCGAGGTGGGCGAGCAGCTGCGCAACATCTCCCGAGAGGCCGAGAGGGCCGCGGGCATCGTGTCGAGCTACCTCGAGTTCGTCAAGCCTTCCGACTTGGTCCTTTCTCCCGTCCGCCTGGACCTGACCGTCGGGCGGGTCCTCGAGTCGATGGCCGTCTGGCTCGAGGAGCGCAATATCGAGCTGGCGGCGGACTTGCCCGCGCCGCTGCTTATCGACGGCAGCGAGCGGCACTTGTCCCAGGTCTTCTCGAACGTGGTCATGAACGGCATCGAGGCGATGCCCCTGGGCGGGCGCTTGGAGGTGTCGGGCTCGTCGCGCGACGGCGAGGCGTGCGTGGTGATCTCCGATACCGGCGTCGGCATCGGCAAGGCCATGACCGACAAGCTTTTCAAGCCGTTCGCGACGTCCAAAGACGACTACGAGGGCCACGGCCTGGGCTTGTCGATCGCCCGGTGGATCGTCCAGAAGCATGCCGGCACGATCTCGATCCTCAGCGAGGGCGAGGGCAAGGGCGCCCGAGTCGAGGTCGTCATCCCGCTGCGCGTCAGCGCAGATGAAACCTGACCAGATAGGCCTGCTCGGGAAGCCCCGGCGGCTGGTAGGAGCGCAGCATCGGATCGTAGCTGATCACCGATGAGGAGAAGCCGCTCAGGCTGATCGCCTGCGTGCGCGTGCCGAAGAGCTCGAACCTCTTGCCGTGGCACGTCGAGCACTGGGTCTGCATGTTGTTGGTGCCGTTCTGCACGAAGTAGACGCCCGCCACGACCATGTCGGCGTTGGAGCTCTTGCTGAAGGTGATGCAATTGCTGGCCAGGGCCGCGAAGTCGGCCGAGGCGCTGGCCGAGACGGAGCTGGCGCCGACGTAGTAGACGTTGTCGGCGACCGTGATCTTGCCCTGCGAGCTCGAGCAGTTGCCGTTGGTCGAGCTGCCCGCCACCACCGTCACCGGAGCGCTGACGGCGCCCTTGATCGTCAGGTTGGCGTTGTCGGCGAAGATGATCGCGCCCGAGGAAGGGATCGCGTAGGTCTGGCCGTTGACGACGCTGAAGGTCTGCGTGGAGTTGAAGACGATCGACGCGTTGGACGTCGTCACGAAGGTCGCGTACGCCGAATAGTAGGTGAAATCCAGCGTGGGCCATGTGATGGACGGGACGTAGTTGACTTTGCGGCCCGTCACGGTCACGCCGCTGACGCTTGAGCCGCCGTAGTAAAGGTCGCCGTCGACGGCGTCCCCGGAGGCGCCGCTGAAGTTGCCGTTGACGACGACCGGCCCGCCGTTCCACGTCACGTTGGCGCCGCTTTCCGTGAAGTTGCCGTTGACCCAGAAACCGCCGTCATAGCTGACGCCGCTGGCGCTCAAGGTGGTGGAGCCGTCGAGCATCGTGCCGTACTGGGTCAGCGGGGCCTGAAAGTGGATGAGGGCGTCGACGGTCTTGGTCGTCAGCGGCTTTGAGATGGTGCCGTAGCCCGCGGTCACGAGCAGATAGACGTTGTGATTGGCCGGGTCCGCGGTGAAGGTCACCGTCGAAAAGCCGTTGGCGTAGTCTTGGACCGGCCGCGACAAGGACGCCGAGTCGTAGTGGCCGTTGTAGGGATCCTGCGAGAACTGGCGCATGTAGTCGGTGACGACGTCGATGGCCAGCTGCGCGGCGGTCTTTTGCTGCGCGTCGCGCACGGAGCTGCGCAGCGATTGGGTCGTGTATTTGTAGAGCACGACCGCCATGGGCAGCAGGAACAGCAGCAGCATCAGGCCCATGACCAGGGCCTGGCCTGTCTCTCGCGCGCTAGATGCTGTCCGGCTTGAGCGGCAGCAAGGGCGGATAGACGTCCGTCTCGCCTTCATAAACCGCGGCTCCTTGGCCATTGGGACTCCAACCCACCGTGATGTGCAGCTGAGTGATGTAGCTCCGCTCCCCGGAGGTGTCCAGGACGCCGTCGTCGTTGCCCTGGCCCTGGGGAGGGACGGCGGCGTCCATCTCCGAGGCGGAGATGATCCCGTCGCCGTTGAGGTCGATGTTCTTGCCGAGCAGGTTCTGCTTGTTGCCGAAATAGGAGATCGTGAAGGTCGACACGTCTGTCATGAGCGTCGTGACGTGGGAGCCCCAGGCCTGCTCGTCGACGCTGTAGTCCATGAGCAGCTTGGATCCCGAGAGGTAGACCCGGCGCTTGAGATCGATCTTGCCGTCTCCGTCCTCGTCGTCGTCCTTGAGCGCGAAGCCGACCTGCCACTGCGCCGACGACGGCATCAAGGCGAAGGCGTCGCCGTCGGGGTCCGGGTCGAGGTAGCGCGGCAGGCCGTGCATCGTGATCGCGTTGGAGTTGTAGCCGGGGGTGTCCGAGATGTCGCAGATGATCTCGATGAGCGAGCCGTCGGCGACGGTCACCTCGTTGGCGCACATCAGAGCGGACTCGATCTTGTCGAGGCCCTCGCGGACCTCCTCCTGTCCCTCGGCCTGCTTCTGGGCGCTGGTCGTCGCTTGATTGACGCCCCGCAGGAAGCCCGCGAAGGCGACGGTCAGGATGGCCATGACGGCCATTCCCACGACAAGCTCAACCAGCGTCAGGCCGCGCCGTCCGCTCATGGCGCCGTGAACCCCCAGCTGTCGGTCGAGGTGATCGCCGTCGTCGGGCTCGTCGCCCAATGGCTGGCCGCGATGGTGACCGTGTGGTAGCTTCCCGAGGCCAGAGGGGACGGCGGCGTCCAGGAAACGGTGCCGCTGGCCGGGTCGTAGCTGGTTCCGATGTTCGAGGAGCTCACGACGGTCGCCCCGTCGAAGGTCATGACGATGCTCAGCGGATCGATCCCGCTCTGGTTGTCGAAGACCCTCACGGAGACGACCGGCAGGTCGGAGGACGCCGAGCCGCCGATCGGGCTCTTGTTGGAGATCGAGGGCGCGGAATTGTCCGTGAGCGGGACCGAGACGATGAAGGTCCAACTCGAGGAGCTCTTGTAGCCCGCGTAGTCGCCCGTCTCCACGTGAGCCGTGTAGACGCCGGTCGACAAGATGAGCGAGGCTCCCGTCGTCGAGTCCACGGCCACCACGATTCCCGTCGTCGAGTCGTAGGTGTAGGCGACGCTCGAGCCGTTGATCGTCATCGAGATCACGTCCGGACAGATGCCGCTGGCCGTCGCCGTCGAGGCTCCGGTGTCGGTCAGGGTCGCGGCGATATAGGGGGAAAGCGTGTCGACCGTCCCGGACGGCGTCTGCCCGGAGATCGACGGCGGATTGAGATCGAGGAGGACCTGTTGGGCGGCGATGGGCGAGGTCAGTCCGTTCTTGACCGCCTGGGCCGTGATCGTGTTGAAGCCCTCGGACAGCGCCGCCGTCACCGCCGTCGCCGGCAGGGAAAAGTCGCCGGAAGAGTCGGCCATGGCGCTCTCCAAGGTAGCCCCTCCGTTGAGCGAGAAATTGACCGTGGCCAGCGGCTCGGTCTGCCCGGAGATCGTCAGCGCGGAGAGTCCGTCGGCCTCGAGGCGGATCGCCGTGGCGGGGTAAGCGTTGGCGATGGGCAGGCTCTGCGCCGCGGCCAGGCCCGGCGAGGCCAGACTGAAGAGCTGCGCGTCGTTGGCGGGAGTCGAGATGAGCAGCGAGAGCATGTCTTCGCTGTCCGGGTTGATGGCGCCCGTGAACTGCTCCAAAGACAGCCGCTCCGTGCGCGAGCATACCAACGCTCCGCGGCGGTAAATGGACAGCGTCACCTGCTTGATGTGGGTGTCCGGAAGCTCGGAGACCGTGCGCGTGCCGGAGGAATAGGTCTCGAAATAGTCGCCGTCGCCGTTGTGATCGTAAAAGCAGATGTTGGGCTCATAGACGTCGCAGCCGTGCCCGTTGTCTTGGAAGGGCACCAGGTCGTCGGTCATGCCGTTGTGGTTGGAGTCGGTGGTGTCCCGGCGCAGGAAGACCAAGCTCGTCGTGAATCGGTCGTAGCGCGCCTGCGCGAGCATGGACTTGATGCCGTCGAGGACGGCGAAGTAGGGATAGGTCGAATGCAGGCCGCCGTAGCTCGGAGAGGACGAGTCGACGGCGAAGACGTCGTAGAAGTCCATGTTCTTGAGCCGGGTCATGCTCGCGTCGGCCAGGCGGCCGCAGGTCAGCTGGTCGCGCGCCTTGAAGGAGGCGACCTCGGCTTTTTGCAGCATGGCGATGACGGCGAGCCCGGCCACGGAGAGGATGACGAGGGCGAGCACCGTCTCCAGCAGCACCGATCCTCTTTGCCTTCTCCGGCCGCCCATACCGGACAAATAGCCCCGCTTTCAGGGGCTTTCAACCAAACTTTGGGTTAACGGCGGGTCAGGCGGCCGGCGCCAGCTCTATGCCGACGGGGCAGTGGTCGGAGCCGAGCACCTGCGGCCAGATGAAGGCGTCCTTGAGGCGGGGGCGCAGGCTTTCCGAGATGAAGAAGTAGTCGATGCGCCAGCCGACGTTGCGCTCGCGCGCGAAGGAGAACTGGTCCCAATAGGAGTAGTGCCCGGGCCCTTTCTCGAACTCGCGGAAGCTGTCGAGGAAGCCCGCGGCCAGAAGCTTGTCGATCCAGGCGCATTCCATGGGCAGGAAGCCCGAGACTTTCCGGTTCTCCTTGGGGCGGGCCAGGTCTATGTCCTTGTGCGCCGTGTTGACGTCTCCGCAGATGACGACGTCGTTCTCGCCCTTCGCGCGGCCCTTGGCCAGGATCTTCAGGAATGAGTCGTAGAATTCCATCTTGTAGTCGAGGCGTTCCTGGCGCATCTTCCCGTTCGGAAAATAGATGTTGTAAAGGACGAAATCGGGGAAGGTCGTCTTGAGGACGCGGCCCTCGGCGTCGAACTTGGCGATGCCGAAGCCCTTCTCGAAGCGCACGGGCTTCGGCCGCGTGAAGGTGGCCACGCCGCTGTAGCCCTTGCGCTCGGCGCAGTTGTATTCGACCTGGTAGTGCTCCAGCTTGGTGACTTCCTCAGGGACCTGGTCGAGCTGACACTTGGTCTCCTGGAGGCAGAGGACGTCGGGCTGCGCCTTGTGGAGCCAGTCGAGGAACCCCTTTTTGTGCACGGCTCGCAGGCCGTTGACGTTCCAGGAGACGAGCTTCACCGCGCTATCCTTCAATAAACGGCAGCTTCGCTACTTGACCTTTTCGAGCTTCTCGTCGTAGACGGGCGTGCCCGTGGAGTTGGCGTACTCGCGGAAGTGCTTGATGAGCGCCCGGGTGATCGGGCCGGCGATGCCCTTGCCGATCGTGCGGCCGTCGATCTTGACGCCGGCGATGACTTCCGCCCCGCTGCCGGTCAAAAACACCTCGTCGGCGGAGTAGAGGTCGTAGCGCGGGAAGTTGCGCTCGACGACCTTGATGCCCATCTTCTCCTCGGCCAGCTCCATGACCACCTGGCGCGTGACGCCGACCAGGATGCCGGCGGAAGTCGGCGGCGTGAAGATCTTGCCGGCCTTGACGAAGAAGATGTTGTCGCCCGAGCACTCCGACACGTGGCCCTGGGCGTTGAGCATGATGGCTTCCTGCGCGCCGGCCGCCGTGGCCTCGGCGCGGGCCATGATGTTGGCCAGGTAATTGAGCGATTTGACGCTCGGCGTGACCTGGTCGAGGCCCTTCTGGCGGATCGTCGAGGTGATGAGCGTCAGGCCCTTTTCGTAATACTCCTCCGGATAGAGCTCGATCTTGTCGGCGATGATGAAGAGCGTCGCGTTGCCGCGGCATTTGCGCATGTCGAGCCCGAGATCGCCCATTCCCCGGGTGACGACCAGCCGGATGTAGGCGTCCTTGAGGCCGTTGACGCGGACGGTTTCGACCGTGGCGCGCTCGATTTCCTTGACCCCGAGCGGGAGCTTGAGCAGGATGGCGTTGGCCGAGTCCTGCAGGCGGCGCAGATGGTCCTCGAGGCGGAAGATGCGCCCGTTGTAGGAGCGGATGCCTTCGAAGATGCCGTCTCCGTAGAGGACGCCGTGATCGAAGACGGAGATTTTGGCGTCGGATTTGTCGTAGTACGAGCCGTTGATGTAGATCTTCATTGGCGGGTTCCTTGAAGGTCCTGAGAGACGGTTCCGTCCTGCATGAGGAACACCCGATCGGCGAAGGTCCTGGCCGAGTCGTTATGGGTGACCATCACCACGGCGACGCCTTGCTCCCGGGCCATTTCCTGCAGGTCCTTAAATACCATTTCTCCGTTGGTCTTGTCGAGATTCCCCGTAGGCTCGTCGGCGAGCAGCACCGTCGGCTTGTTCATGAGAGCGCGGCACAAGGCCGCGCGCTGGCGCTCTCCGCCCGAGCACTGATAAGGGAAGCGCTCGAAGAGCTTGGCCAGGCCCAGTCGCGAGAGCAGCTGCCGGGCTCGCGCGTCGGACTCGCGCCGGCCCGGGCCGCGTCCCTGCGCCTGCGCGATGCGCGCCGGCATCAGGACGTTCTCGAGCACGGTGAACTCGGGCAGCAGGGAGTCGAACTGGAAGACGAAGCCCAGGCGCTCGTTGCGCAGGCGGCTGCGGCGCTCCTCGTCGAGCCTGCGCGTGGGCTGACCTGAAAAGTAGATTTCGCCCTCGTCCGGCGCGTCCATCAGGCCGAGGAGGTTGAGCAGAGTGGATTTGCCCGAGCCGCTGGGCCCGAGCACGATCGTGAAATGGCCGGCTTCGATCTCGAGGAAGAGATCGCGCAGCACCGGCACCGTCGAGCCGCCGGGGCGATAGGTCTTGGCGACGCCTTCGGCCTTGAGGACGATCTCACCCATAATGGATCGCCTCGACCGGGTCGACCTTGGCGGCGCGCGCGGCGGGATAGACCGTGGCGAGCAGCGAGAGGACGAGGCCCACGCCCATGACGGCGGCGACGTCGGACCAGTGGAGGTCGACGGGGACCTTTGAAATGTAGTAGATGTCGGCCGGCAGTTCCACGATGTTGTAGTGGCCGATGACGTAGCACAAGAGCAGCCCGAGCAAGAGGCCGGCGATGAGGCCGCTGACCCCGATGAGGAAGCCCTCGGCGAGGAAGACCCGCTTGATCTGTTTGGGGCTTGCGCCCATCGCCTTGAGCAGCCCGATGTCGCGGGTCTTTTCCACGCTGCGCAGGATCAGGTTGGAGGCGATGTTGAGCGAGGCGACCAGCGTGATGAGCGTTAGGATGAGGAACATCACGCCCTTCTCGAGGTGAAGGGCGGCGTAGAGCGTCTGGTTGAGCTGGGCGTAGGTGCGCACGGGGTGCTCCGGCCCCAGGCTGCGGCGCAGGCGCCGCGCCGTCCGGTCCACGGCCGAGAGGTTCTTGACCCGCACGCCCAGGCCCGCGGCGCCGGCCGAGGGCCCTAGGAATTTCGCGACGTCCTGCAGCGCGGCGTAGCCCATGGAACTGTCGTACTCGTAGTAGCCGGTATGCAGCAGTCCGGCCACGCGGAACTTCGCCATCTTGGGAAGCAAGCCGACCGGCGAGGCCACGCTCTGGGGCGATACGAGCACGACCGTGCTGCCCACCCACGCGCCGAGATTGCGCGCCAACTCCTCGCCCAGCACGATTCCGGGCACGGGCTTGCCGCCGCCCTCGGCGGGCTGGGGCGCCAGCGCCGCCCACGAGCCCTCGGTGAGGGTCTTTCCGAGGTCGTTGACCTGGAACTCCTTGGCCGGTTCGATGCCCTTGAGCACGATGCCCGCGCTGTGCCCCTCGTAGGTCAGGATCGCCTGGCCGAGCACGAAGGGCGCCGCAGCCTTGACCTGCGGGTCTTGCAGGACGTCGACGGCGAGCTTAGCCTGCTGCCCGGCGCTTTCCAGGCCGTAGACGGTGATGTGGGCCTGGGCGCCGATGATCTTGTTCTGGATGTCGGTCTGGAAGCCGTTCATGACCGACAGAGTCGTGATGAGGGCGGCCACGCCGACGGTGACGCCGGCCACGCCTATGGACGTCGTGACGACGGCGAAGAGGCCCTTTCGCTTGGCCTTGAGGTAGCGCAGAGCGATGAAGAGCTCGAGCGGCACTACGCGGCCTGCTCCCCGGGCTTGAGCGTCGGGAATAGGATCACGTCGCGGATCGAGGTCTGCCCCGTCAGGATCATGACGAGCCGGTCGATGCCGATGCCCATGCCGCCCATCGGAGGCATGCCGGCTTCCATGGCCTGCACGAAGTCCTCGTCCAGGATGTCGGCCTCGGCGTCGCCTTCCTGTCGCTGCCGCGCCTGCTCCTGCAGCCGGTCGCGCTGGTCCTGGGGGTCGTTGAGCTCCGTGTAGGCGTTGGAGAGCTCCTGGCGGGCGGCGTAGCCCTCGAAGCGCTCGACGAGGCTCTGCGTGCCCGGCTTGAGCTTGGCCAGGGGCGTGATGGCCGTCGGGTGGTCGAAGACGAAGGTCATCGCGTCGAGGTGCTCGAGGATGCGCGCGTCGAAGACGCGCTCGAAAATCTTCGCGCTCGGGGTCTTCTCTCCGGCGGGCGCGCCCACTTTCTCGGCGAGCTTGAGCAGCCCGGCGCGGTTGAAGCCCTTGCCCTCGAGGATGTTCTCGATGGGCTCGCCGCAGTACGTCTTCCAGGCCTCGGGCAGGTAGAGGCGCCTAAACGGGGGCTTCAAGTCGATCTCGACGCCGCCGAAGGTCGTCTTCGACACGCCGATCGCCTCCGCGCACTCGGCGACGACGCGCTCGAAGAGCTGGGCCATGCCCTCGTAGTCGCTGTAGGCCTCGTAGCACTCGAGCATGGTGAACTCGGGGTTGTGGCGGGTGTCGATGCCTTCGTTGCGGAAGACCCGGCCGATCTCGTAGACCTTGTCGAAGCCGCCGATGATCAGGCGCTTGAGATAGAGCTCGGTGGCGATGCGCATGACCATGTCGGCGTCGAGCGCGTTGTGGTGGGTTTGAAAGGGGCGCGCCGAGGCGCCGCCGGCCTGGGACAGCAGGATCGGGGTCTCGACCTCCAGATAGCCGAGGGCGTCGAAGGTCTTGCGCACGGTGGAGATGATCTTGGAGCGCTTGGCGAAGTTCTGCAGGACCTCGGGGCTCGCCATCAAGTCGAGGTGGCGGTGGCGGTAGCGCGTCTCGACGTCCTTGAGCCCGTGCCATTTCTCGGGCATCGGCCGAAGCGCCTTGGCGAGCATCGTCACCGAGGAGACGGCGATCGTCGGCTCGCCCGTCTTCGTCTTGAAGAGCGCGCCCTGCACGCCGAGGAAGTCGCCGGCGTGGACGTCCTTCTTGATGAGTTGGAACGCCGCCTCGGGCAGCGCGTCCTTCTTGAAGTAGAGCTGCACTTTGCCGGAAAGGTCCTGAAGGTGCCCGAAGATCGTCTTGCCCATGTCGCGGTAGGCGACGAGGCGGCCCGCGCACGTCACGCTCTGCTGCGAGTGCTCCCCCTGGCCCAGCGGCGCTCCCAGCGCGGCGGCCTGCGCGCACAGGTGCGTGCGGACGCTTCGCGACGGGTAGGGCTCGACGCCGCGCGCGCGCAGTTCCGAGACCTTCGCGCGCTTGAGCGCGAGGACGTCCTCGAGAGATCCTGACTCGGGCGCGGCCTGCGGCTTGGTTTCCATTGATTCTCCGGTCAGCGGGGCTGGGCGACGATGCCGGCGATGAGCTCGCGAAGCATCTTGGGGTCGAAGGGCTTCTGGACGTAGGCGGCCACGTTGGGCGCCATTTCGAAGAGGTCGCGCATCTTCTGCCCCTTGGCCGTGAGCACGAGGATGGGGATCGAGCGCGTGGCCATGTTGCCCTGGAGCTTCATGTTGAGCGTGTAGCCGTCCATGACGGGCATCATGATGTCGAGGATGATTAGGTCCGGCTTGTAAGAGGGGGGATTGCCGTCCATCACGCCCATGCGCTCCAGGGCGGCTTGGCCGTTGTTGGCCTCGGCGACTTCGTAGCCGTCCTTCTCCAAGACAAAGCGCAGGAGCGTGACGATCTCCGGCTCGTCGTCGACGACCAGGATGGAGAGCTTGCGGGCTTCCGTCACGGCGACGTCCTCGCGGCCTTGGCGAGCTCGGCGACGAGCGCGCGGAACTTGCCCGGATCGAAAGGCTTGTCCAGCCGCGCCGTGATGTTGGGGCACTCCTGCGGCGGCTGGCGCAGGCCGCCTTTGGCCGTCATGAGCAGGATGGGCAGGGCCGCGGTGCGGGCGTTCTGGAGCAGCCGGGAGGCCAGGGTGAAGCCGTCCATGATGGGCATCATCACGTCCAGGACGATCAGGTCGGGCAGCGGGGCGCCCGGGTCCGCGGGCTCGACGCCCAGAGACCCCAGGGCTTCCTCGCCGTTGAAGGCCGCCGAGACCTCGTGGCCGTCGCGCTCGAGGAGAAACCGCAGCAAAGTGACGACGTCTCGTTCGTCGTCGACGATGAGGATGCGCGCCACGGGAAAAGTTTAACAGTTACCGGCGAAGGCGGTCAACGCGGGCGGCGACCCGGCTATGACGTTTCGGTGACCATATGCTAGAATCGCCGCACCATGACCGAGCAAACCCTCGTTTTGATCAAACCCGACGGCCTGGCGCGCCGCCTCACGGGCCTGACCATCGACCGGCTGGACGCTTCCGGCCTTCAGATGGTCGCCGCCAAGATGGTCGGCGTCTCGGAGAAGCTGGCCCGGGAGCACTACAAGTCGCTTTCCGACAAGCCGTTCTTCGAGAACCTCATCAAGTACATCCGCGGCGAGTTCCACGGTCTCAAGGATCACCGCGTGCTGGCGATGGTCTACCGAGGCGAGAATGCCATCAAGAAGGTCCGCGAGGTCTGCGGCGCCACCAATCCCGAGCAGGCCGCGGCGGGCACGATCCGCGGCTCATTCGGGCGCATCACCACCGCGGGGCAGTTCGAGAACGTCATCCACGCCTCCTCGGACCCTTCCGACGCGGCGCGGGAAGTCGCCCTTTGGTTTAAGCCGGAGGAGATTCTTCCTTAGTATGCGCTGGAGCGTCCTGGCCCTCGTCCTCTGCGCCGGGTTCGCCGCCGCGCAGACGCCGCCTCCGGCTCCCAAGCCCGCGCTGCCCGGCCAAGACGCGGTCTTCAAGACGCAGGACGGCTGGACCATCGAAGGCAAGTACGTCCCGGCTCAAGACGATAAGCGCACGCTCCTGCTGCTGCCCGGCCGCGGGCAGACGATCGGGCACTGGAAGACGCTGGCGGCGGCGCTGGCCAAGGCCGGCTACGGCTACCTCGCCATCGACCTGCGCGGCCACGGGCAGAGCAACATCGGTCCCGACGGCCTGCCCCACAGCTTCCGGGAGTTCAAGGCCGGACGGATGCAGAACGACTGGGAAGACATGCGCTTCGACGTCCAGGCCGCCTTCGACTGGCTCAAGACCCAGGGCGTGTCAGAGGATCGCACCGGCATCGTCGGCGACGACGTCGGCGGCAGCGTGGGCTTGAAGTTCGCCGCGGTCCATCCGTCGGTGGCTCTCGTCGTCTGGCTGACCCCGGGCATGAGCTGGGAGGAAGTCCTCACGGTCAACGCCATGCGCGCCTACAAGAACCGCCCGATCCTGATGATCTACTCCGACCGCGACAAGCGCTCCGCGCGGGAGACGCCGATCCTCTACAATTTCGCGCGCCTCTCGGCGGGGGACCAGAACTCCTGGGCCTTCGGCGTGCCCAACGTGCAGGGCTACCGCCTGGCGCACTACGGGCCGGTGGTGCGGCAGATCGTGGCGTGGATCGGCAGCCCCGTCAAGCCGGAGGCTCCCGCGGTCTCGACCGGCCCGCTCCCCGCGCCGGCGACGGGCCCGGCCGCGGCGACCCAGTCCTCCGCTCCCGATTCGCAAGGGCAGTAATGGCGCTGCGCGCCGGCGTTTACGCCGGGCTGCCGACGGAGCGCCCTCACCCTGGAATCCGCCGCCTGGACCTGCTCGGGCCCCTGTCCGTCGTCCGGCTCATGGCCCGCGAGGACGCCCGGGCCGCGGCCGCCGTCTCGCGCCAGGCGCCGGCGATCGCCCGGGCCGCGCAGCTCGCCGCCATCGCGCTGTCGTCCGGAGGGCGGCTGCTCCTGCTCGGAGCGGGGACCAGCGGCCGGCTCTGCGTCCTGGAGGCGGCCGAATGCCCGCCGACGTTCGGAACTCCTCCCGACCTCATTCGAGCCGCGATCGCCGGAGGGCGGGCCTCCGTCTTCAAGGCCAAGGAGGGGGCCGAGGACGACGCTCGCGCCGGAGCGGCCGCCGTCTCGCGGCTGCGTCCCGGGGACGTCGCCGTGGGCGTCGCGGCCAGCGGCATCACGCCCTTCGTGCGCGCGGCGCTTTCCGCCGCCCGGCGGCGCCGCTGCCACACGGTCTTGATCACCTCCAACGGCCGCCCGCCGGGACGGCCGGCCGAGATCGTGATCGCGCCCCAGGTCGGCCCGGAGGTGCTCGCCGGCTCGACGCGCCTCAAGAGCGGCACGGCGGCCAAGCTCGTGCTCAATATGCTGACGACGACGGCGATGATCCAGCTCGGCAAGGTCTACGACCGTTGGATGGTCGATCTCAAGCCCACCAACCGCAAGCTGCGGCTGCGGGCGCAGCGTTTGGTCTGCGACCTCGGACGCGTGTCGCCGGCGCGGGCCGGGACGCTGCTCAAGCAGTCTCGCGGCAGCGTCAAGGCGGCGGTCCTCATGGCGCGCCGACGCGTGAATCTCCCGGAGGCCCGGCGGCGCCTTTCGCGGGCCCACGGATTCCTGCGCCTGGCGCTGGAGGAGGAAGCGTGAAGGGACGCCTGCAGCTCGAGACGCTCTCCAGCCTCGTGCTCAAGGATAATCCGCTCGGCGATCCTCGCAGGCGCGAGATTCCCGTGTATCTGCCGCCTTCTTACGGTCGAAAGAGGCTGCCGGTCATCTACTACCTGCCGGGCTTCACCGGCACCGGCCGGGGGGTCGTCAACTACAACCCGTGGAAGGAGAACCTGGTCGAGCGCTACGACCGGCTCATCGAGCAGGGCCGGGCGCGCGAATGTCTTCTCGTCGTCGCCGACGCCTTCACCGCCTATGGGGGCAGCCAGTATCTCAACTCCGGCGCCACGGGCCGCTACGAGGACTTCATCGTCTCGGAGCTGGTCTCCTTCATCGAAGATAAGTTCGCCGCGGGCGGCGAGCCGCGGCGGCGGGCGCTGATGGGCAAGTCCAGCGGGGGCTTCGGCGCGCTGACCCTCGCCTCGCGCCGTCCCGACGTCTTCGGGCACGCCTTCGCCCACAGCGCCGACATGGGATTTAAGGCCTGCTATTTCGCCGATCTGCTCGCTCTGGTGCGCGCGCTCGACGGCTTCGGCGGCTCGCCGGCGCGCTTCGCCAAGGCGTTCCTCGCTTCCCGCGACAAGGAGGGATTTGCGCACGGCGCGATCAACGCGCTGGCGATGTCGGCCTGCTACAGCCCCAACGCGCGAAGTCCGCTCGGCTTCGACCTGCCTTGCGACCCCCGCACCGGCGAAACGATTCCCTCGGTGTGGCGGCGCTGGGAAGCGCTGGATCCCATCGTCGCCCTGCCGGCGCGGGGCGCGGCGCTCAAGCGGCTCGGCACCCTGGCTTTCGACTGCGGGCGCCGCGACGAGGCCTTCCTCAACCTCGGCGCCCGGCGCTTGTCCGGTCTCTTGAAGAGTCGGGGCGTGCGCCATCTCTACGAGGAGCACGACCGCGGCCACTTCGACATGAACGAGCGCTACGACCGGTCCCTGGCTCTGTTGTCACAGCGTCTCAATTGATCGCCGGGGGCGCCGACCCGTATACTGGAGGCCTATGAAGCTCGGCATGCGCCTTCCCATGCTGCTCCTGGCCTTCATCGCGGGGTGGCTCGCGGCCGGGCCGTTGCTGTGGGCCTCCAACGGGCTGCTCTACGCCATCCCGACCGATTGGGCGACGATGCATCTTCCGGTCTGGGAGTTTTCATGGCGCTGCGCGGCGATCGCCGTGAAGTTCTTCGTCACCGGCTTCGTCTACGTTTTGGGCCTGCGCGAGGACTGGCGGCTCTCGGGCCTATGGGTCTGGGTCGGCGCCCTGCTGCTCAGCGCCTTCGACGGCCATACCCTGTCCTTGGGGATGCTGCCTGTCCTCGTCGGCGCCGCGGCCGCCTTTCTCGGGACTTGGCTCGCCCAGTCGCGCGCCGAGCATCCCGCGGTGGAGAAGATGCGCGAGGTCCTCTACTGGATGATCCCGCAGGGCGGCTGAAGTCCTGGCCGCTCCGGCGCCGTTTTGCGATAATGGGCGCATGGAGCAGCGGCCCGTCTATTCCACCGATCCGGCGTTTTGCCCCGCCTGCCGCCGCTCGCCTTGCTGCTGCCAAGACCCCGCGATGCTCAAGAAGCGCCAGCCCGAGCCCGTGCGCCTGTCCTTTGTCCGCGGCGCCAAGGGCGCGGGCGTCACTCGAATCGAGCGGCTGATCCTGCACCCGACGCTCAAGGAGCAGCTGCTGTCCCGTTTCAAGAGGCGCCTGGGCTGCGGAGGCGCCGTCAAGGAGGGCGTCCTCGAGATCCAGGGCGACCACCGGGATTTCCTTCAAGCCGAGCTCGAGGCGGAAGGCTACCGGGTCAAGCGAGTCGGCGGATGAGCCAGCCGCGCAGCGGCGCCGCGGTCTATCGCGACCGCGCCGTCAAGATGGTCGGGGTCCTGAATCGTCCCGGGACGCGGCGCAAGAGCCCCGCCGTGCTCTTCCTCCACGGCTTCCCGGGCGCCGAGCAGAACGTCGACGTGCAGCGCCGGCTGCTCGCTCTGGGCGTGGGCTCCTTTTGCCTGCACTTCCAAGGCGCTTGGGGAAGCGGAGGCTATTACTCCTTCGGCGACTTGGCGCGCCAAGCCCGCGTCGCTTTTCGTTTCCTCAAGAGGCAGGATTTCGTCGACGCCCGCCGCGTCGGCGTCTTCGGCTTCAGCATGGGCGGCTGGACGGCGTTGAGGCTGGCGGCGGCGGAGCCGTCGGTGCGGGCGGCGGTCGCCGTCGCCGCCGC
>DAIDHI010000092.1 GCA_027452025.1 Elusimicrobiota bacterium
GAGCCGCGGCGACGGCGGACGCGGGGGCGGCGGCCGCGGCGGGCACGGCGACCACGGGGGCTTCAGCCGCGCCGGGCAGCGAAAGCTCGGCGGCGGGGGCGGGCAGCGCGGCCGCGGGGATGGCCAGCTGCGGCTGCGAGACGGACGGCGCGTCCGTGAGAAGCGGCGCCGACTGCAGGGCGGCCGCGGCGGCCGGCATCGCCGGCGCGAAAGTGGAGAGGATGACGGCTAAAGACAGCGCGAAAGCGGACGGTTTCCGGGTGGTCATGGGCTGATTCTAGCCAAAGCCTCGGAAAGGCCTCGTGAGCCCTTGGGGCCCGGCCGGCGCGGTAGAGGTCCTAGGCGCTCGTAGAGCTTTCGGTCCCCAGGTTCAGCCCGTGGTCGTCCTGCGCGTGGCGCCGGATGATCGGCGCGAGCGCATTGGAGCCGTCGGCGCGCAGGCCTTCGATGATCATGTGGCTCAGCGCGCTGGCCGCGCTCGACGGCTGCATGTAGAGGCAGGCCAGGAAGAAGTGGCGGAAGGCCGCCTTCAAGGCGGGGTCGTGGCCGAGGGCGCCGATGAGGTCCTGATAGGACATCCAGGCGGTGCCCATCAGGGTGTTGCCGCTTTGATGCGGGTCGCTGTTGGGGTCGTTCGGGTCGAAGGCTTGGTAGGGGATCTTATTGGTGCCGTTGCGGATGTCGTTGGGGTTCGGCAGCGGCAGGCTGCGGCCGTTCTGGGTCACGATGCTGATGAGGAAGCCGTTGCCGATCTCCGGGTTGTCGGTGCTGAGCATGGAGCCCAGGTCGGCCGTGCCCTCGTCGGTGTCTCCGCCCATGACGGCCTCCACGAGGTGATCGACGTAGCGATACTCGGGATTGGCCTTCTGCGCGTCGCTCAAGTCGAACTGGCTGGCGGCGCTGTCGAGGCTGTGGGTGTCCTCGTGGCGGTCGACTTTGAGCTGCGCGGTGTTCTCGCCGGTGATCGTGACGGTCTGGACGCTGCCGTCCCTGGCGCGGACGCGCTGCTGGATCTGGCCGCGCTTCATGAGATTGAGGGTCTTGTCGGCCGGATTGAAGAAGGCGTTGAGGACCATCTCCGTGCTGTTGACGACGATGGCCACGATGGCGTCGTTGAAGCGGGCGTCCTCCATGCCAAGATCGGCCAGATTGGCCTTGACCCAGTCGATGAGTCCATAGACGTCGACATAGGCGTTGATGGAGGCCGTCAGCTGCTCGTCGCTGCCGGTCGGGTTGAGCAGGAAGCGGGCTTCCTGGCCGGGCGCCGCCTCTTGGGTCACGCTCAGGCCGGGATCCTTGGGGTCCGCGTCCTTGACCGGGGAATAGATCCCGTTGGGGCCCACGCGCAGCCGCATGGCCTTCCCGTTGGTGACGCTGGCCGGGACCGTGAACTTGCCGTCCTGATCGGTGATCGCCACCACTTTGCCGGTCGCGTCGTCGATGACGTAGGCGTGGGCCATGGGCATGGCGACGATCGGTCCGTGGTCCTCGCCGGTGGCGACGCTGTTGCCGCGGCCGAGGACCTGGCCGGTGATCGCTCCGGCTTCGGAGGACGCTTGCGCCGTCGCGCGGGCGACGGGCGGGGCGGCCGGCAGGCGGGCCGCTGCTTGCGCGGCGGCCACGGGGAGCCCGGCTCCCTTCGGCCCTCGGACGCGCATGTCCTGGGGATTGATCACGAAGGCCTCGCCGGTGTTGGCGTCCACGGCGACGATGGCTTGGTTGCCGCCGAGGTCGGAGCCTTGGAAAAGATCGAGCACGCGCCACTGAGTCGAGTCCTGGTCCTGTCCCAGAGGAGCGATCTGGCGACCGATGAAGGAGATGCGGCCGGCCGGGTCGTCCTCGGAGGAGCCCGAGCCGTCCGCCAGCGTCCGGCGTCGGCGAGCGCGGCTGCTGCGGCGGCGGGGACGCGCGGAGCGAGCCGAGTCCGTGCCGTCTCCGCGCAGTTGCTGCTGGGCGATGCGCGCCATGTCGTCGTCGCTGTAGCGCGCGGGGAGGATGGAGGGATCGATCGAGGCGAACCCTCCCGAGTAGCTCATGACGTAGGGCTTGCCGTTGAAGACCTTGATGTGAAAGCGCATCTGGCCGCCCTCGACGCCTACGCGGTAAGGCGAGCCGTCCTTCTGAGTGCCGCGCTTCCACTGGCGGAATAGAGCGAAGATGGATGGATCACCGACCAAGCCGGGGGCGTAGCGGACGTGGACGCGGCCCATGTCCTGGCTGGGCGCGCCGAAATCGGCCGAGGCTCCGTAGCGGGAGGGATCGGAATCGACGAGCTTTTGCAGCGCCGTTTCCACGGCGGCCATCGCCTGGGCGCGCGAGGCCTTGTCGTTGAGATTGTAGGAGTTCAAATCGACGTCCAGGGCGACCGGGGCGCTGCCGTCGGCGAGGACCTGGTTGACGGCGTAATGATTGCGCTCCACCGGCGAAATCCGGCCCTTGAACGAGGAAACCGGCTTGACGGTGTTGACGCCGGGCGGCAGCTTGAGCCTGCGGCGCTGGCGGCGCACCGGCGAAAGTCCGGCGTCGCGAAGCACGGCCGTGGCGCTTGGAGGGATCTGTCCCGGCGGCACGACGCCGCGCGCGTCTCCGAACAGGCGCGCGACGGCCGCGGGAGAGAACTTCTCCGCGGAGGCTTGGACGAGGCGGGCCAGCGGCGCCGCGGCTTTGGCGGCGGAGGCCGGCGCGACGGCGACCGCTCCGGCGGAGGCCGGGGCGGACACGGAGGCGGCGACGGCGGAAGCGGGAGCGGCGAGGGCGGCGGCGTCGACGGCCTGGACGGCGGAGACGTCGCCGGCGGCCGCGGCCTGCGGCAGGTCGACGGCGCCGAGGGAAATCGGGGCGGGGGCGGACGCGGCCTCCGGAAGGACTGCGCGCTCTTGCGCCAGCGCGGGGCCGGCGGCTATGAATAGGGAAAGGGCGAGGGCGCAAAGCTGCGTGAGGTTTTTCTTCATCCCGACTATTTTAGCCGTCTGGCGCGGCGCGTCCTGGTGATTTGGCCCTAGACCGCGGCTAGGCTTGAGGCCCAGGCCGCTCTGGGCCCTTCGACCGCCCGGAGCTCCGGCGCCATTTGGTAAAATCCGAAGCCCGCCATGGAAATCGGCATCGTCGGCTTGCCCAACGTTGGAAAGTCCACGATCTTCAACGCCCTGACCTCCGGCCACGCCGCGGCGTCGAATTATCCCTTCACGACGATCGAGCCGAACGTCGGCGTCGTGGCCGTGCCGGACGCCCGGCTCCAGCGCCTGACCGCCCTTTTCCGCCCCAAGAAGACCACCCCGGCCATGGTGCGCTTCGTCGACATCGCCGGCCTGGTCAAGGGCGCGGCCGCCGGCGAGGGGCTGGGCAACAAGTTCCTCTCGCACATCCGCGAGGTCGACGCTGTCATCATGATGGTGCGTCTCTTCAAGGACCCGGACGTCGTCCACACCATGGGCTCGGTCGATCCGCGCCGCGACGTCGAGGTGATCGAGACCGAGCTCGCCCTGGCGGATTTGGCGAGCCTCGAGAAGCAATACGACAAGGTCTCCGGCAAGGCGAAGTCCGGAGACAAGGCGGCGCGCGAGGCGCTGGTCGTCCTCGACAAGCTCAAGGCGGGGCTTTCCGCGGGCAAGCCGGCGCGCGCCCTGGGCCTCGATCCCAAGTCGACGCGCGATTTCTTCCTGCTGACCGCCAAGCCCGTCCTGTTCGTCGGCAACACCGACGAGACGCCGGACCCACGGCTGCTGGCGGACTTCGAGGCGCTGGCCAAGGAGCGCGGGGCCCAGTACGTGACGCTGTGCTCGAAACTCGAAAGCGAGATCGCCCAGTTGGAGGGCCCCGACCGCGAGGTCTTCCTTAAAGAGATGGGCCTGACCGTCACCGGCCTGGAGAAGGTCATCGTGGCCGCCTACAAGCTGCTCGGCCTGTGCAGCTACTTCACGGCGGGGGAAGACGAGGTGCGCGCCTGGACGATCCCCATCGGCTGCAAGGCGCCCCAGGCCGCCGGCGTCATCCACACCGACTTCGAGAAAGGCTTCATCAAGGCCGACGTCTACTCCTACCAAGACATCGACGCCCACCAAAAGGAATCCATCCTGCGCGAGAAGGGCCTCATCCGGTCCGAGGGCAAAGAGTATGTCGTCAAAGACGGCGATGTCTGCTTCTTCAAGTTCAACACATAGCGCCGCGCGCTGCGTCCACTTCGGCTCCTGCGGCGGCTGCGCTCTCCAGGATCGCGCCTATGAGGAGCAGGTCGCGCTCAAGGCGGACAAGGTCCGCGCCCTGCTTTCGCCGCTCGACGTCCGCGTCGACGCCGCCCATCCCTCGCCGGAGGAGTGGTTCTACCGCAATAAGATGGAGTTCTCTTTCGGCGACGTCTATCCGCCGCGTCCCGACGCGCCCTGGCTCAAGCTCGGCCTCAAGCCGAAGGGCCGCTGGTACGAGATACTCGACCTGTCGGAGTGCTTTCTGCTTTCGCCCGAGACCCCGGCGCTGCTTTCGGCCGTGCGCGATTGGGCCAAGAAAGAAGGCCTGCCTCCTTATAATAGCCACAAGAAGCAGGGTCTCCTCCGCCACCTGGTCGTGCGCGAGGCCAAGAACGGCTCCGACCGCATGGTCGTGCTCGTGACGACGCCCTGCGAGCTGCCGCCGAGCTTCGCGGGCGCCGTCCGGGCGGCCTATCCCGCGACCACGGTCCTGCACGGCGGCAACGCGAAGGCCTCCGATACGGCCGTCTCCGATTCGCTCAAGGTTCTTTCCGGCGAGGGCTTCATCACCGAACGCCTGCGCTTTGCCGGGCGCGAGGTTTGCTTTCGCATCTCGCCGCACTCCTTCTTTCAGACCAATACCCGCGCCGCGCAGCGCCTCTATGGCCGCATTCGCGACTGGGTCGGCGCGCTCGGCGCGGGCCGCGTCCTCGATCTGTACTGCGGCGGCGGCGGCATCGGATTGTCGGTGGCCGACGCCTGCCGCGAAGTCGTTGGAGCCGAGCTCAACGCCTCGGCGATCGAGGACGCCAAGGCCAACGCGGCGAGAAACGGCGTCGGCGCGAAATACTTCGCCGGCGCCGTCGAGGTCCTGCTGCCCTCGCTGCTCGCCATGGACCCCGACGTCGTGATCGTCGACCCGCCGCGGGCGGGACTCCATCCCAAGGCGCTGGAGGCCCTGATGTCTTTGGGCGCGCCGAACGTGATCTACGTCTCCTGCAACCCGGAGGCGTTGGCGCGCGACTTGAAAGTCCTGCTCGAGGACTATCGCGCCCGGGCTTGCGAGGTGTTCGATTTATTCCCGCACACCGAGCACGTCGAGACCGCTGTCAGGCTATCGCGCTACTGATATACGCATAAGTAATATGACAATCTAAGACCAGGGCAGGTCGGACGCTTTTACACAGGCCCAGAGCAGACGCTGGTTCTGCCGGAGCCTTTGAAGCGGTGGGTGGATGAGCCGCTTGAGGTGCGGGAGGTCGGT
>DAIDHI010000093.1 GCA_027452025.1 Elusimicrobiota bacterium
CGGCGCGAGAAGGCGCTTCACGAGCTCGATCACGATCCGGCGGGGTTCGAATGGATCGACTGCCACGACGCCGACGCGAGCACCCTGTCGTGGATGCGCAAGTCCAAGGACGGCTCCGAGATCGTGCTCGTCGTCTTGAACCTCACGCCAGTGCCCAGGCTGGAGCACCGCGTCGGAGCGCCGCGCGGCGGCTTCTGGAAGGAAATCCTCAACAGCGACGCCGCGGAATACGGCGGCAGCGGCGTGGGCAACCTCGGCGGCGTGCAGGCGCAGGACCTCGGGGCGCACGGCCGGCCCCAGTCGCTCAAGATCGCGCTCCCGCCGTTGGGAGCGCTCTACTTCAAGAGCGAAGCGCCTTCGCCAGAGTAAAGCGCCCCAGCGCCGACAGGGCCTTGTCCAGGCCCGAGTCCGGATGCGCGCGCGCGGGCAAGGAGAGCCAGACCTGCTCCTGGAGGTCGCGGGGCTGCCCCTTGAGGCAGACGAGCCGGCCTTCCTTGAGGTCTTCGGCGGCCGACCATTGCGTCAACGCCGCCACGCCCCGCCCGCGCAGGGCCAGGATGCGCATGAGGGCCACGTTCTCGGTCTCGGCCACGATGGTGAAGGGGATCTTGCGCCCGACGAGGGAGTCCTCGACGTCGCGGCGCAGCACGGTCTCGGGCGTGCGCAGGAGCATCGGGAGATTGACGCGCGGGCGGGCCAGCGAGCCGATCTTGCGCGCGAGCTGCGGGGTGGCCATGAACTTGATCGGCAAGGCTCCGGCGCGGCGGCAGCGAAACGCGGCTCCGAGGCTCGCCGAGAGGTCGACTTCCGAGACGGCCGCCTCGAGCCCGTATTTGGAGAGGCGGTCCACCAGCTCCGGCACGGAGCCCGTGGTGATCGTGGCGGCGGCCTCCGAGCCCGAGCCGTCCACGGCGTCGAGCAGGGAGAGCACGACCTCTCGCGTCATCGACTTGGTCACGCCCAGGCGCAGGAACGCCGGGCCGGCCGGCGAGCCGGAGGACAGGCGCCGGGCCAGGGCCTCTCCTTCGAGGAAGATGCGCTCGCAGTAGTCGAGGGCCAGCCGGCCCTCCGCGGTGAGGGTGATGCCCTCGCGGGTGCGGTGAAACAGCTTGTGGCCGAGCGACTTTTCCAACTGGCGGATCTGGAGGCTGAGCGTGGGCTGGGCCAGGTAGAGCCGCTTGCTGGCCTTGGTGATGCTGCCGGACTTGGCCACGACCCAGAAATAATAGAGGTGGTGATAGTTCAGGGGGATCATGAAATTAAATGCATCGTATCCCGCCTATTGCTGCAGGACGGGCTCTCGCGAGGGCCTGGGCGTGGTCAGGTAGGCGGCCACGCAGGCGACCATCACCGGCATGAGGAGGTCGTAGTCGCGCGAAATCTCGAGGGCCATCACGATGGCCGTCACGGGAGCGCGGTAGGCCGAGGTCACGGCGCAGGCAAGGCCCGTCAAGGCGAGCTCGCCCTTCTCGAAGGGCCGGCCGATGATGCGAAAGAGACCCTGACAGGCGCTGCCCGCCGTCGCGCCGATAAACATCGCCGGCATGAAGGCGCCGCCCGAGCCGCCGGTGCCAAGCGTCGCGGCTGTGGCGGCGGCCTTGCCCGCGGCCAGCGCTCCCGCGCGCCATGACGCGACCTGCCCGCGCAGCGCCGCAGAGATCGTGGCGGCGCCGGTCCCCAGGTCCTCGGGCAGCGCCCAGCCGATGAGTCCGGCGAGCATCCCGCCCAGGGCGGGCCGAAGCCAGCGTGGGCCGGGATGCTCGCTGCGGAACCGGTGTTCGACGCGCTCCACCAAGCGCATGTAAACGGCCCCGCACGGTCCGCAGATCACGCCGACGAGCACGAAGAACGGCAGGTCCCCGGGGCCCTTGGTGGCATAGGTCAGCGGCACGGTCCGCTCGCCGGAGCCCAGCAGCAGCCCGGCCGTGGCGGTGCCGGCCACGGCGGCGATCACCACGGCCGGGAACGCCTCGCTAGCGAAATCGGTGAGAATGACCTCCATCACGAAGAAAACGGCGGCCAGGGGGACGCCGAAGGCCGCGCCCAGGCCGGCGGCAGCGCCCGCCGCGACCAAGGTTCGCAGGTCCCCGTCCCCGATGCCGAAGCTCTGGCCCAGCCACGAGCCCATGGCCCCGCCGATCTGAATGGCCGGCCCTTCCCGCCCGGCCGAGCCCCCAAAGCCGATGGTCAGACCCGAGGCGACGAGTTCGACGAGAGCCAGGATACCCGGGATGCGGCCGCCCTTTTCGCGGATGGCCTCCGTGACCCGGGCGACGGCGTGGCCCTCCGCGTCTGGCGCCCCGAAGCGCACCACCAAGGCGCCCATCAGGGCGCCGGCCGCGGGCAGCGCCAGCAGTCCGAATAGCCGCCAGAACGTCAGGGCCGCGGGGAGACGCTGCAGGGTCATGCTCCAAGAGAATTCGATGAGACGCACGAAGGCGAAGGTGGCCAAGCCGGACGAGACCCCCACCACCGCGCCGACGAAGATGAGTTTCTGGCGCAGGGTCAGGCGGCGCAGGAGGCTGGCGGCGCGCTGGTAGCGCAGCCAGGTAGGCGTTCGCCGCGACATGGTTAATTTTAGCAAACGCGTCACTGCCATAAGAAAAAATCTATATTGGTTCGTCGTGGCCGGTTGATATGATCGCCGCGTGAGGATCCCAGCGCGGTTGGCCTTGGCGGCGGCGGCCCTGACGGCCTGCCGAACGGTCCCTTATACTGGCCGCCACGAGCTCATCTTGATCTCCTCCGGCGAGGAGCAGCGCCTGGGGGTGCAAGAATACCGGCAAACCCTGGCTCACGCCAAGCTCTCGCAAAACGCCGCCCAGGTCGCCATGGCGCAGCGGGTGGGAGCGCGCCTGGCCAAAGCCGCCGACCGGCCCGATTACCATTGGCAGTTCACGCTCATCGACGACCCGAAGACGGTCAACGCCTGGTGCCTGCCCGGAGGCAAGGTCGCGGTCTACTCCGGGATCCTGCCGATCGCGCAAGACGACGATGGCCTGGCCGTCGTGCTGGGCCACGAGATCGCCCATGCGCTGGCGCGACACGGCGCCGAGCGGCTGAGCGACGGGCTGCTCGCGCAGTTCGGCGGCGCGGCGCTAAGCGTCGCCCTGGCGCAGCATCCCGCGGCCACGGCGCAACTCTACGAGGCGGCTTACGGCATCGGAGTGCAGGCGGGGGTTATGCTGCCCCACAGCCGGGCCCAGGAGTCCGAAGCCGATCACATCGGCCTCATCATCATGGCGAAGGCCGGCTACGATCCGCGCGCGGCGGTGCCGTTCTGGCGGCGGATGACGACGCTTTCCGGCGGCAAGGGGCAGACGTCCCTGGATCGCTATCTGAGCGATCATCCGACCGACGAGCGGCGCATCAAGGACATCGAGCATTGGATGCCTCAGGCCTTGAGCTATTACCGCGCCGCGCCGAAGGCCCCCCTGGTCAAATAACCTTCACAAAAAGGTTACGGAACGCACATCAGTCGCGTCGCCCCGGCCCGCTACAATTTTTGTCCCCGATGCCGACCGAAGTCGCCCCCATCCAAGAGCTCTCCGCGTTGCGCCGCCGTGTGCGGGAGCTCGAGGCCGAGGCCGGACGCTTGCGCGGCCTTCACGATGAGAAGCTCCGGCTCGCGCTGGACTCTGCCGCCATCGGATTCTGGGAGTGGGACTCCGC
>DAIDHI010000094.1 GCA_027452025.1 Elusimicrobiota bacterium
GGCGGCCGTCCCCGCGGCGGCGGCGGCCTCCGCGCGCGGGCCGCCCGCCGCCGCGGGCGTCGAGGAATTCCTCTCGGCGGCCCGGCGCGGCGACTCCGAAACGTCGCGCGCCTGGCTCGACCGGCTGCCGGCCCTCTTCGACGGGGCCTCGCCGGACGAGCGCTCCCGGATCCTGCGCGGCCTGGAGTCGCTGGCGGTGGCCAACCGCAAGCAGACCGCGTATCGCAAGACCCTCCAGACCCTCGTCGTCCGCGACGAGCTCTCCCAAATCGAGCCCAAGCTGCGGGCTCGCCCGCTGACCGAAGGCCGGGCGCGGGAGGTGGAGGCCGCCACGAACTTCCATGACGTGCGCTGGCACGATCACCTCGCGGGCGAGGTCGTCCCCGTGCCCGAGGGCATCGCCAGGGACGACCTGACCGTGACGCTCAACGTCCGGCGCAAATGGACGAAGCTGCCGTCCTTCACCGACTATTACCGGACACTGTTCACGCACGAATACACCCACCGGCTGCAGTATGAGGGGGAATACAAGATCAATCTCGGAGCCGAGCCGTCCGCGGTCTCGGCGGAGATGCTGCGCGGCGTGGAACTGGCGGGCCTCGACGGCCTCCGGCAAGGACGCCTGCCGCTGCTCGGCGGCGTCCTCCTGCAGATGTTCGACGCCGGACGGGCTTGGGCGCGGGGCGAGAGGAGAGTGGACAGCGACTTCTTCTTCAAGGGCTACCTCGCCGGGGCCGCCTATGAGCTCGCCATGCGCACGGGGCGCTGGGAGGACGCCTGGGCCTTCCACCGGGCCGTCTCCCGCGGAGAGTCTCCCCGGAAGGCGGCCGCGGCGCTGGGCGCCGAAATCCCGGCCGCCGCGCCGGCCGCTTCCCGTTGAGCGCCGAGCTCCTCTTCGAAGACGGCGAAGTGGCCGCCGCCGCCAAGCCCGCCGGGCAGGCCACGATCCCGGGCCGGGGCATCCCGGAAGAGCCGCTCAACCGGGAGCTCGAGCGCCGCCTGGGGCGCAGGCTCTACGTCGTCCACCGCCTGGACCGCGAGGCCAGCGGCGTCGTCGTCTTCGCCAAGACGCCCGAGGCTCATCGCCGGCTGTGCGCCGACTTCGAATCCCGCAGGGCGCGCAAGACCTATCTCGCCGCCGTCGAGGGCGCCGTCGCGGACGCCGGCGCCGTCGACAAGCCGCTGCGCGCCTTCGGCTCCGGGCGCATGGGGGTCGCGGAGACCGGAAAACCGTCGCTGACGCGCTACCGGCCCGTCGAGCGGCTCAAGGGGGCGACGCTGCTCGAGGTCGATCTCGTCACCGGGCGGCGGCATCAGATCCGGGCGCACCTGTTTTCCATCGGCCATCCGATCCTCGGAGACCCGCTCTACGGCCTCAAGCGCCCCGTCGCGGGCGCTCCGAGGCTGATGCTGCACCACTTGGCGCTTTCGTTGCCCGGCTTGCCCCCGCTGCGCGCCGAGCCTCCCGGCGACTTCGTGACGATCCTTCGAACTTTTCGTGAACTCGGCCGTATATTGTAGTAGGATATCCGCCGAGGGCGAAGTCGACCCTCACATCATGATGGAGGAATACTAATGTCCAAGAAGCTCATGCTGGTTGCCGCCGCGATCTTCGGTCTTGCTACCGCGTCCATGGCCGACGGCGACGCCCCCGCGGCCGCTCCCGCCGCCGCTCCCGCCGCGGCTGCTCCGGCCAAGCCGGCGAAGAAGGCGAAGCATCACTGGAAGAAGGGCCACAAGATGGCCATGCATCACAAGGTCGTGAAGCATCACAAGGTGATGAAGCATCACAAGAAGATGGAGAAGAAGGCCGCCGTCCCGGCCGCCGCTCCGGCTCCCGCCGCCACGCCGGCGCAGTAAATCGCCAAACACGGCAACACCGCGCCCTCCCGCTTCGCGGGGGGGCGCTTCGCTTTTTGCGGGGGAGCTATAATGAAGTGACAGGCGGCCGCCCGGCCGCCGGGAGGTAGCAAGGTGGCGATGAGAGATCTCCTGCCCTGGAGGCGCCCCGAGTTCGAACGCCCGATCGAAAGCATGCGCAGCCTGGTCGAGTCCATGGAGAAGATGGTCGGCGAGTCGCTGCTGGTGCCCGGCCGTCTGCTGCGCGGGCTGGGCGTTTCGGACGTGAAAGTGAGCATGAAGGAAACCCCCAAGGCGTACGTCGTGACCGCCGAATTGCCGGGCTTCCACAAGGAAGAGCTCCACGTCGACGTCTGCGAAAACGGCATGACCATCAAGGCGGAGCAGAGCCGGCAGACCGAGGAGAAGCGCAAGCACGGCGCCAGCCGCCAGCAGTCCTACCGCTCCTGGACGCAGTCGTTCTCTCTGCCCTCGGACGTGAAATCGGCCGAGGCTCGGGCGTCGTTCGAGGGAGACCGGCTCACCGTCGAGCTGCCCAAGGTCAAGGAGACGCCCGTGCGTCGCGTGGAGATCGAGTAGCGGCGCGCTTTCGGACCCGCCTCCGGGACGCCCGGAGGCGGGCTTTTTTTTCTCTATCTCGATCTATTAGATAAGCTGTTGACAGGTATTAGATAAGCTGATAGAGTTGACGCGCCGTCATCTCGCACGCCGAGGAGAGAAATGAGCCAACCGCGCACGCCATGGTTGTTCCTCAAGAGAGTCAACGCCTGGAATCCGCTCGCCGGGATCAAGCACCTCATGCCCGGGCCCAACGACGTGGTCCGCAAGCCTCAACAGGCCGAGATTCTGCGAGAGAGACGCGCGATGTAGTGGCGCGGCTGCTCAGGCGCCTGCGGCGCACCAAGGCGACGCCGATCTACAGCATCGGGGCCGCCTCGCGCTTGACGGGCATCCCCATCTGGACGCTGCGCTGGATCGAGCGTCAGAAGCTCGTCTTGCCCGGGCGCACGCCCGGCAATCAGCGGCTGTTCTCGGAGGAAGACGTCGAGCGTCTGGGCGTGGTGCGCGGCTTGATGGAGGAAAAGGTCAACGTGGCCGGCATCCGCCTCATTTTGCGCCTGCGCGCGGGCCGGGCGCGCTCACGCGCCTGAGCAGGTTCGCCCACCGGGCCTCGAAGCGGGCGCGCGGCACGTCGATGGCGGCGCGCAGGGGGCCGCCGCGCAAAAGCCGCTGGTCGCGGCCGGGGATGAAGCCCGCCAAGCGCGAGAAGCCTCCCGCGAACGCGGCCAACACGCCGGCCAGAGCGCGGGGATAGCCGGCGGCCTTGACCTTCTGGCGCTGCCAGCCGTCCACCAGCGCCCGGACGGCCTCTCCGCAGCCTTCGGGCGAGAGCTCGCGCGCCATGCGCTCGCCCCAGTCGTCGTAGAACGGCCCGACGGGCAGCAGCAGCGAGGGTTTGGCGCGCAGGGCCCGGGCCTGGCGCAGCGCGAGATGCCGGTGGTTCTCGGCCGCCAGGAAGCGCTTGTTGACTTCGCCCGCGAACGCCGGCCAGCCGCCAAACAGCGGCGAGCCCGGCCTGGCCGCGTCGTAGCACAGGCGGCGCAGGGGATCGTCTTGGGCCAGCTCCCACATGTCCATGACGCGGTCGAAGTCCCCGTAATTGTGGGCCAGCAGCGCGCAGGCCTTGAGCGTCTGCAGCGCGTCGCCGGATTCGTAAAGGCGGCGAAAGAGATCCGCCTCCCTCCGGGCCTCGGCGAGGGCGACGTCGAGGACCTCGGCGGCCTTTTTGGGAGCTTCCGCGCGCAGCGCGGCATAGGCGCCGGCCGCCACCGAGAACCAGGTGCCCTCGTGGGTCGAGACCAGCTCCTCTCCCAGCCGCGCCGTTCGGGCGGTCACGGGGGAGTAGTCCCAGTCCAGCGCCTCGATGACGACGTCGGCCATGGCCAGGCGCTGGTCCGGCGAGACGCCCTCGAGCTTCCAGAGCTTGAAGCGGATCGTGTTGTCGACGTCGGTGGGCACGAAGCAGCCCGCGGTGGCCCAGTGCGCGCTGCAGCAGAGGCGGAAGTAGGCCGCCGCGTCCAGCGCCGAACCGGCGTAAGCTTGCAGGCGGCGCAGGTAGGCCCGGCGCCGGTCGCCTCCCCAGTCCGTGGTCAGGACGTAAGGCGCCGCGGTGCGGACCTGCTCGACCAGCAGCGAAGGGTCGATCCCCCGGCGGGTGACCGGCCTGGCGGAGTCAGGCCCAGGCAAAGTTGTTGTCGGCCTGGGCCAGCGGGGGAAAAGCCGCGTCTTTCGGGGTCAGGATGACCTCGGCGCAGGGCCAGGCGATGCCGACGGCGGGATCGTCGTAGCGAAAACCCCGGTCATGCTCGCGCGACCAATAGCCCGTGACCTTGTAGACGACGTCCGCGTCGGTGCGGGCGTAGAAGCCGTGAGCGAACCCCGGCGGCACCCAGAGCATCCGGTTGCCTTCGTCGCAGAGCTCGACCGAGGCCCAGCGCCCGTAGGTCGGGGAGCCTCGTCTCAGGTCCACGGCCACGTCGAAGATGCGGCCTCGCGCGCAGCGGATGAGCTTGCCGATGGCCGCCGGCTCTTTCTGGTAGTGCATCCCGCGCAGGACGCCCGCGCGCGAGCGCGAGAAGTTGTCTTGGACCAGGCGCGGGATTCCAGCGTCCAGGAAGTCCTGTTCCCGGAAGCATTCCATGAAGAAGCCGCGCTCGTCCGCAAACGACTGGCCTTCGACGAGCAGCAGGCCCGGCAGCTGATAGGGTTTGAAGGAGTAGCCCACGTCAGGCGGGCTGGGGCGCTTTCCTGCCGGCGGCTTGGCGCCGCCAGTAGTCCTGGCCCTCGGCGGGAAGGGTGTAGACGGGGTCGTAGTACTCGTAGCGCCGGGTCAAGGCCTCGGAGTCGTCGGTCTCGATGCCGGTGCGGTAGTTCTTGGTCCAGTAGCTCACGCCCTTGACCCGGTCGTAGTCGGCGATCTGGTGCACCCAGCGCTTGCCGACGAAGGGCACGTCGCAGGTGATGCGGGGCGTGGCGAAGCCCGGCATGTAGCCCATGATGTCGTGCTGCAGCCTCTGGGCCTCTCCAATCGAGGTGCGCCAATGCTCGCTGTTGGGGATGATGTCGCAGACGTAGAAGTAGTACGGCATGATCTTGCCGTAATCGAGCAGCGTGAAGCAGAGCTCGAGGAGGTCCTTGGCCGTGGCGTTGACGCCGCGCAGCAGGACCCCTTGGTTGCGCACGTCCCTAAATCCCATATCGAGGATCTTTTGAACGGCCTTGGCCACCAGGGGCGTCACCTGGCGGGCGTGGTTGACGTGGGTGTGCACGGCGATGTCGACGCCGCGCTCGCGCGCCTTGTTCGCCATGCGCTCGAGACCGCGCAGGACCTCGTCTTGCAGGAAGTGCTGCGGGAGGGCCTGCAGGCCCTTGGAGGCCAGGCGGATGTCGCGGATATTAGGGAGATCCAGCAGCTCGGAGACGAATTTTTCAAGCTGCTGGATCGGGACGTTGGCCACGTCGCCGCCCGAGACGACGACGTCGCGCACGGACGGCGTCTTGCGCAAATACTCGAGCATCTGGGCGTAGCGGTCCTGGGGCTTGCCCTGAAACTTGTGCTTCTGGACCTGGGGCACGGAGTTGCCGACCAGGTCCATGCGCGTGCAGTGCCCGCAGTACTGCGGGCAGGTGGCGATCATCTCGGCGAGAACCTTCGTCGGATACCGGTGGGTCAGGCCCTCGACGGCCCACATGTCGCTTTCGTGGAGGCTGTCGCGCGAGGCCAAGGGGTGATTGGGCCACTGCGCGTGCCGGTCCGAGATCATGGGCAGCATGTAGCGCCGCACGGGATCGCCGCGCAGGTCCGCCTCGTCCATGGTGTTGATCATCTGCGGCGGCACGAGGATGGACATCGTGGCGAAGCGCTTCTGGTCTTCCAGGATCTCGGAAGCGACGTCGTCGGTCAAGCGCGCGCCCAGGACGGCCTTGAGCTCGCTGACGCTCTTGACCGAGTGCTGCCGCTGCCAAAGAGCGCTTTCCCAGTCGGAGCGCGTCACGTCCTTGTAGCCGGGCAGGCGCCGCCAGTCGGGCTCGACGAAGTCCTTTCTAAAGGGATACGTGAAGGGCTGCCTCGACGGGTCAGCTTTGACTTTTCGCGCCGCCATGCCGGTATTGTAGCACAGAGCGCTAGGGCAGGGGCACGGGCCGGGTCCCCGGCGCGGGCGGCCCCGCTTGCGGGGGCAGGGGATAGGTGTAGGTCTGCCGCCTCCGGGCGTGCGGCCCGGGCGTCGGATTGACCGTGACTTGCGGAAAATGGGATGACTGGTCGAGCTGCGTCGCTTGGACGCGCCCTTGGGGCGTCGTCGGCCGCGCCCAGCTTCCCGCGACGTTGGCCGGGCCGAACGTGGTGCCCGCCGGCAGCTGGCTGCCGAAGCCGGGTTCCGGCGCCTGCCGCGCGCTTTGAGCCCCGGCCGGGGCGATGAAGACGCCGAGCACGAGCGTCCACAGCAGGCTCATGGCAGATCGAACCTCGCGATGACTCCGGCCGTGGGCCTCTCGCGATCGAGGTTCACGCCCCGGCGGGAGGCGTTGGTGGCCGGATTGCGGCCTTGAGGCGCTCCCCGCCGCAGGTTGGCGCCGGGAAGCGGCGGCGTCTGCGGGCCGGCCAGAGGCGCCCGATAGGGGTGGGCCGAGCGGAAGAAATACGCGGTCTCGGGTCCCGGCATCAGCGAGTAAGAGCGGCCGGCGCGGTGCCCGGCGTCAGGACCGCCGAGACCGGGCGGCGCGGCGAGGACGGCGAGGAGGATCAGCGTCTTCATAAGCTGCTCCTACTTTCATTATATCGCCGACAAGCGCGCGCTTTTCCTGGCCCGACAGGAAGCTGGCCTCGATGGAGTTGCGCGCGAGCGTCCAGAGGTGCAGGGGCGAAAGCGCCAGGGCCCGGGCGGCGGCGACGTAATTGTCGAGCACGTAGCCGCCGAAGTAGGCCGGGTCGTCCGAGTTGAGCGTCACCCGCACGCCGCGCGAAAGCAGCGCCTTGAGATTGTGGCGGGCCAGGTCCGGGAAGACCTTGAGCTTGACGTTGGACAGCGGGCAGACCGTCAGCGGCACGCCCTCGCGCGCCAGGCGCTCGACGAGGGCGGGCTTCTCGGCGCAGCGCACGCCGTGGTCGACGCGCCGGACCTTGAGCAAGTCGAGAGCCTCCTCGACGTAGCCGGGCGGGCCCTCTTCGCCGGCGTGGGCGACGGCGAGCAGCCCCTCGGAGCGGGCGCGCGCGAAGACCCGCTCGAATTTGCGGGGCGGATGGCCCTTTTCCGAGGAGTCCAGCCCGACGGCGGCGATCCGGTCCAGGTACGGCCGGGCTTGCGAAAAGGTCGCCTGCGCCGCTTCCTCGCTCAAGTGGCGCAGGAAGCAGAGGATGAGCTTGGAGGTGACGCCGAGCTCCCGGCGGGCGCGCGTCATGGCCGCCTCCAGGCCTTCGACGACCTCGCCCAGCGCCACGCCGCGCTGCGTGTGGGTCTGGGGGTCGAAGAAGAGCTCGGCGTGGCGCACGCCGTCTTTGGCCGCGCGGCCAAAATACGCCCAGGCCAGGTCATGGAAGTCTCGTTGCGTCCGCAGCACGGCGGCGCCCTCGTAATAGATGTCGAGGAAGGACTGCAGGCCCTGGAAGCGATAGGCGCGGCGGACGGCTTCGACGTCTGGGAAGCGCAGCTTGAGCTTGTTTCGGCGCGCGAGCCGAAGCATCAGCTCGGGCTCTAGCGTGCCCTCGATGTGGAGGTGCAGCTCGGCCTTGGGCAGGCGCCGCGCGAAGGCTTCGACGTCCATTCACGGATTTTCTATAATCGCCCCATGCAAATCAAGGAAGTCGCCGTCATCGGAGCCGGCACCATGGGCTCCGGCATCGCGCACGTCTTCGCCCTCGGCGGCCATCCCGTCACCCTGGTCGAGGCCAGCCAGCCGTTTTTGGACCGCGCGCTCGCCTCGGTCGCGAAGAACCTGGACCGCCAGGTGGCCAAGCAGGTCATCTCGGCGGCGGACAAGACGGCCGCGCTGTCGCGCATCAAGCCCGCGCTGAACGTCGAGGCCGCCAAGGCCGCCCAACTCGTCGTCGAGGCCGTGCCCGAGGCGCTGGCCCTCAAGAGGGACGTCTTCTCGCGCCTCGACGCCGCCTGCGCTCCGGAGACGATCCTGGCCTCGAACACCTCCTCTCTGCCGATCACCACGCTCGCCGCGGCCACCTCGCGGGCCGACCGCGTCATCGGCATGCACTTCATGAACCCGGTGCCCATGATGAAGCTCGTGGAGATCATCCGCGGCATCGCGACCTCCGACGAGACCTACCGGACGGTCCACGAGCTGACGGTCTCGCTCGGCAAGACCCCGGCCTGCTCGAAGGACTTCCCGGGATTCTTGTCCAACCGGATCCTCATGCCGATGATCAACGAGGCGGCCTACTGCCTCATGGAAGGCATCGGCACCCGCGAGGACATCGACACGACGATGAAGCTCGGCATGGGCCATCCATTGGGACCACTGTCGTTGGCGGATCTGATCGGGATAGACGTTTGCGTCGCGATCATGGATGTCCTTTATGATGGGTTCAAGGACTCCAAGTACCGCTGCTGCCCGCTGCTGCGCCAGATGGCCGCCGCCGGACGCCTCGGCCGCAAGAGCGGCCGAGGCTTCTACGATTACGAAGCGGCCCCCAAGCCGCAGACCGCCAAGGTATAAACGAAATGACCATCGCCACCCACGAGACCAACGAAGCCGCCGAAATGGCGCGCGACTCCGCGCGCGACTTCGCCGAGAAGCGCCTCAGGCCCACGGCGCAGGAGTTCGACGAGCACGAGGCGATCCCGAAGTCCCTCTATCAGGAGGCCGCCGAGCTCGGCTTCATGGGGATGATGTTTCCGGAGGAGTTCGGAGGCCTGGGCCTGGACTACACGGCCTACGCCATGGCGATGGAGGAGCTGGCCCGCGGCAACGCCGCCTTCCAGGTGGGGGTGACCGTCCACAATTCGCTGGTGTGCTCCGGCATCATCAAGTTCGGCACCGACGAGCAGAAGCGGCGCTACCTGCCCAAGGCCGCCAAGGCCGAGTGGATCGGCGCCTACAGCCTCTCCGAGCCCGGCTCCGGCACCGACGCCGGCTCGCTCAAGACCCGCGCCGAGGACAAGGGCGACCATTACCTGGTCAACGGCACCAAGGCCTGGGTCACCAACGCGGGCTTCGCCGACTTCTTCCTGACCTTCGTCTCGACCTCGCCCGAGCTCAAGAACAAGGGCATCACCGCGCTGCTCATCGACAAGGGGCTGCCGGGCTTTACGCTGGGCAAAAAGGAGATGAAGCTCGGCATCAAGGCCTCCGACACCCGCGAGCTCATCTTCCAGAACTGCAAGGTGCCCAAGTCCGCCCTCCTGGGCAAGGTCAACGAGGGGTTCAAGATCGCCATGATGCAGCTCGACAACGGCCGCATCTCCATCGCCTCCCAGGCCGTGGGCATCGCCCAGGCCGCCTTCGAGGAAGCCGTCAAGTACGCCAAGCAGCGCCAGCAGTTCGGCAAGGCGATCGCCGAGTTCCAGCTCACCCAAGCCAAGCTCGCCCAGATGGCCATGAACATCGACGCCGCGCGTCTGCTCACCTACCGCGCCGCCGGGTTGATGAGCCGGGGCGTCAAATGCACGAAGGAGGCCTCGATGGCGAAGCTCTTCGCCTCGCAGATGTGCAACAAGGTCTGCTTCGACGCCGTGCAGATCCACGGCGGCAACGGCTACGTGCGCGAGTTCCCCGTCGAGAGGTATTTCCGTGACGCCCGCATCACGGAGATCTACGAGGGCACCACGGAAGTCCAGCACCTGATCATCGCCCGCGAAGTGCTGGCGCAGTCCGGCAGCTGAAGTATTTAGCGCTGGGTGAAGCGGGTTGGGCCGGGGTTCCGCTGCCAGGTGATGATGAGGACCAAGCCGCGCGGGCTCGGTTATGCACAGCGGTCGTTTAGCGACGGGGCGCTCCAGCGACTCGTAAGCGTGCCGACCATTCGCCTTACTGAAGTGCATATGCCACCTGCGTGGACAGCCTTTCAAAAGTTCGGGACTTGTAGGGGAATTGGGCCTTGACATGGATGATTTTGGGACCTATAAATTTAATTGAAATTGTAATCTAAGGAATAAATGAGTCCGAAAAGCCAGGGTATAACGGGCGCTGTAGGGCGGACATGGATTCTGCTGGTCTTCCCCTTGTTTGTGGCAAGTCCAGGCTTGGCAGAGCAATACGGTGTAAAGATCGACACCTCGGTTGGCATATTTGCGGCGCTGACCGCTGGGGCTACGGTCTATCTGGGAACCTCGACCCCAACCTCATATTATCTCGATCAGGTAGATCTTAGTTCTTCGTTCGGATCGGGCGCGGCATCGCTAGGGATCGCAGCGAGGCCGGACTCCCAGCAATACGGGTTAAATCAGACTCTGGCTTACACTCAAGGGCTCTCCAGCACGTCAATTCCGAGTAGCGGCCAGGCCGCCGCTGCCTACCTTACAGGTTGCGATCCTACCGCGGATTCTGCGTGCCTGGCCAGCCTTACGGGTGGCGCGCTCGGGAATACATACGGAGACTACAATACTCTTTTCGGTCCTAGGCCGGCCTCAAACGGTACGATCCAGCTCTGGGCGCGTCCGCAGGAAGGAGCCGTCTTTCAGATCCAAATCCTTCAGGACCAAAGCCCATTCTTTTTTCTAACCCCAGTTTCAATAAGTACCGCCGGCGGAGCAATGTTCTCTTTTGACGGCACCGCGCTCGCCAACGGAGACGGGAGCGGCTATTTCGCTGGAAATGGGATCATAAATGGGTTCACCACCGACCCTGCTTTTACGAGCGGACAAATCTTCTATGTCGGCTATTCTGGGGGCATCCACGGACGGTACATAGGGGTTGGGATGAATCATACCCCGGGCCAGTGGCAGGATATTACATGGGCGATCACGGGTGACACCGCGAACGCAACCGAGCAGGGGGCTCAGGTGGGTGTAGCGAGTACGGCGCCAGATGGGAATCTTTATTTTAGTGACGTCCAGAGTGGATCGATAGGAGGCGCGTATGACGTAGTAAAGCTGGCTCATGGCTCGTCCTCCAAGTCACTCGACGTCGAACCCGATGGCGTCCATTCCAGCACGAACGTCGCCGTTGCGGGCAACTTGACGATCACTGGGACTGCTTATCTCGGGTGGGAGCGCGACGTGAACGCATGTGGCACGGGCATTACGACTTGTACCGTGTCTTGTCCAACGGGAAAGAAAGCGACTGGGGGTGGCTGCGATGCAAGCGGCATCGCGCTCACGAAGGACGCTGGCGACGACACAAGCTGGACATGCGCGGCATCGGTCTTGACGACGCTGAGCGCGACCGTGTACTGTGCCCGTATCGGAGACTAAAATGCGAGCTCTAATAGCCGCAACTCTATTGCTAGCATCGTCCGCGCTAGGTGGCGAGATCTCATACCGGGTCCGGATACCGCCAAAGGGAATGATCCTCGGGATTGTGAATCCTTCGCGTCTTCCAAAAAGCCAGAAGGCACTTTCCGTTCGCGCAGGCTTCTCTCGCACAGGAGCCGTATTTATAAATGGAATCTTACAGACAGATCGCAAGGCGAGTGGACCCAAGGCACCCTTCATGGCGGGTCCCATCCATCTAGGCAAGATCGTCCGTGTGAAAAAGGGCGACCTTCTAGTCGTCCTGATTAACCCAAAAAGGGCTCCGCAAGATGGGCCACCGCCGATATTCAACTTCACTGCTCCCGACAGGATGGAGTTCCTCGGAACAGTAGGCCTCGTTGTTCGCTAATACTTGTGCGGCCCTGATACTGCTAACTGCGATCGGGGTCGCAACAGCGCCCGGGGCAGAGTCATCTTTCGGCCAACTTGTTACAGGTGCTCGGGAACTCAAGCGCGCGGGGCATCTCTCTGAATCAGCTCTCACTTTCGAGACGGCCTTAATTCGGCGCCCGGACGACCCGGGTGTCGAAAGCGAAGTCGCCGAGGTATACGATGAACTGGGCGATGCCGTAGAGGCGGCACGCTGCTATCGGATCGCGATCAAGGGAGATCCGGGTCTGTTTTGGAACCACGTTCGGCTCGCCCAAGAACTGATAAAGCTCGGCGACCTTAAGGGCGCCAAGAGGGAGTTCGCGGTAGCCAGGGTTCTCCCCGGCGGGTTCGCCGAATCGTACGTTCGCGAAGGTTACGCTCTTCTCGATGAGGGAGATGCCGCCGCGTCAAAGGCCGACTTCGAGGCAGTGCTACGCCGCTATCCCGATAGTCCGGTGGCTTACCGCCATCTCGGCAACTTCTACCAGGTGAGCGGAAGGATGGACGAGGCCGTCCGCGCCTTCGAGAGATCTCTCGACCTGCTCAAGGCGCAAGGGAGATCGCGCGGTTGCGACTTTGCCGAAGCGACCGAGCAGTTGGCGGAGGCCCTCCTCTCCCAGGGTAAGAACGACGCTGTCAAGCGTCTTGTCCGGGACGAGCTCCCCCATTTTTCCGGGGGGGGGCCAATCTGCCGCTCGGACCTCAGCGAGGCCCTCGGCATTTCTCTCGGTCGCGCCTATGAAACGCAGCGCGACTGGAGCGCCGCCGAGAGAGCTTATAGGACTGCGGCGGACGCCGGCTCCTCCAGTGCAACGCTAAGTCCGCGACTTCTTTACTTGATTGTGGAGCCCGACGTGAGGCTGGCAGCACTGGAGTTGAAGCGGGGCAGCACGCGACGGGCGCAGCGATGGCTCAACCGCGCCTTTACAGCCCAGATGCGCGGCGGGGCAGCTCCGCTAATCGCTTACGACCACAACCTAGACACGTTGGCCGAAATTGCGGAGCTTTACCTTGCCATTGGCAGCAGGAAGCAGGCAGAAAGGGCGTTTTTCCTTCTCGAGTCGGCCAAGCCGGAAATCGGGTCCGAGCCGAAATTCCACAAGATCGAGTCCGAGATGAACTCCGCGGTGAACCGCTAGACCAGTGCCAGGGCCAGTTCGCGTCTAGGGCAGTTGCAGCGAGCGCTCAGCTGCGCGTCAGTTTCTTGTAATGGATGCGCTTGGGCTGAACGTCGCCTAGCCGGCGCTTCTTGTCTTCCTCGTAGGCCTGGTAGTTGCCCTCGAACCAGACGACCTTCGACTCGCCCTCGAAGGCGAGGATGTGCGTGGCCAGCCGGTCGAGGAACCACCGGTCGTGGCTGATGACGACGGCGCAGCCGGCGAAGCTGGCGATGGCGTCCTCCAGCGCGCGCAGCGTGTGCACGTCGAGGTCGTTGGTCGGCTCGTCGAGCAGCAGGACGTTGGCGCCCTCCTTGAGCATCTTGGCCAGGTGCACCCGGTTGCGCTCGCCGCCGGAGAGGTTCTTGACGAGCTTCTGCTGGTCCTGGCCCGCGAAGTTGAAGCGCCCGACGTAGGCGCGAGACGGCATCTCGACTTTTCCGAGTTGCACGACGTCGAGCCCGTCCGAGATCTCCTCCCAGACGTTCTTGTCGCCGGAAAGCTCGCGGCTCTGGTCGACGTAGCCGAGCGTGACGGTGTCGCCGATCTTGAAGGCGCCCGCGTCCGCTTTTTCCTTGCCGGTGATGAGCTTGAAGAGCGTCGACTTGCCGGCGCCGTTGGGGCCGATGACGCCGACGATGCCGTTGGGCGGCAGCTTGAAGCTCAAGCCCTCGAAGAGCAGCTTGTCGCCGAAGGCCTTGGAGAGCCCCGCGGCCTCGATGACGACGTCGCCCAGCCTCGGCCCCGGCGGGATGTAGATCTCCTGCGTCTCGTTGGTCTCGCCCTTGCCTTGCTCCTCGAGCATTTGCTCGTAGGCCTTCAGGCGCGCCTTGCTCTTGGCCTGGCGACCCTTGGCGCCCATGCGCACCCACTCCAGCTCCTTGGCGAGGTTCTTCTGATATTGCGACTCGGATTTGGACTCCTGGGCGAGCCGCGCCTGCTTTTGCTCGAGCCACGAGGCGTAGTTGCCCTTGTAGGGGATGCCCTCGCCGCGGTCGAGCTCCAGAATCCAGCCGGCGACGTTGTCGAGGAAATAGCGGTCGTGGGTGACGGCGATGACCGTGCCCTTGTACTGCTTGAGATGCTGCTCCAGCCACTCCACGCTCTCGGCGTCGAGGTGGTTGGTGGGCTCATCGAGCAGCAGGATGTCGGGCTCCTGCAGGAGCAGCCGGCACAGCGCGACGCGGCGCTTCTCGCCGCCGGAAAGATGCGCCACGCTCTGCTCGGAGGGCGGGCAGCGCAGGGCGTCCATGGCCAGCTCGATCTTGTTGTCGAGGTTCCAGGCGTCGGTGGCGTCGATCTTCTCCTGGAGCTTGCCCTGCTTTTCGAGGAGCTTCTCCATGTCCTCGGGCGTCAAATCCGGCGAGGCGAGCTTGTCGTTGATGGCGTTGTAGTCGTCGAGGATCTTCTTGATCTCGGCGGCGCCCTCCTCGACGATCTCCTTGACGGTCTTGGAGGCGTCGAGCTGGGGCTCCTGCTCCAAGAGGCCGACGGTATAGCCCTTGGACTGGGTGATCTGGCCGGTGTAATCGCCGTCCTTGCCCGCCATGATGCGCAAGAGCGTCGACTTGCCGCTGCCGTTGTCGCCGAGCACGCCGATCTTGGCGCCGTAATAGAACGAGAGATAGATGCCCTTGAGCACCTGCTTCTTGGGCGGGTGGATGCGCCCGACGTCGATCATGGAATAGATGATCTGCTTGGTGTCTACGGTGGTGGCCATAATCCTTCCTGTTACTTGATGTGGAGCCGCTTGGGATCGAGCTTCTCGCGCAAAAGCCGGACCTCGGCTTCCGTGGGAGGCTCGACGGACGAAAGCGGCTCGCGCGCCTTGAGCTTCCAGCCGACGTTGGCCTGGACTTGCTCGAAGGTGCAGCTGGGATACAAAGCGGTCAGCACGAGCTCTCCGCCCGTTTCCGGGCCGCGCTCGAGGATGCCCATGTTGGTGATGACCTTCTTGACCTTGCCGCCGGGGCTGGTGACGAAGTCCACTTTCTCGGGGAAAGCCCGCTTGTCGAGCTTGGAGATGACCAGCACCTTCTGCGCGTGCAGGGCGATCTCGCAGGCGCCGCCGGAGCCCGGCAGCCTGACTTTGGGGCTTGCGTAGGGGCCGACGACGGTCGTGTTGATGTTGGCGAAGCGGTCGATCTGCGCGCCGCCGAGAAATCCGACCTGGATCTTGCCGTTTTGCAGGAAGCTCTGGAAAATATCGGCCATCGAGCAGACCATCAGCGAGCCGGTGACGAGCGCCGGGTCGCCGATGGACGGCGGCACGCGGTCGGGGATGGCGCCCACCGCGCCGGACTCGTAAATGAGCGTCATGTTCGGCGCGTGCGTGGCCCGCGCCAGGTTGCAGGCGAGGTTGGGCAAGCCGATGCCGACGAAGACGACGTCGCCGTCCGCGATCTCGCGGGCGGCGAGGACGCACATCAGCTCGTTGAGCGTGTAATCGACGGCGGCGGAGACCGACATCGAGAAATCTTAGCTCTTTTGCGTCGGTCCGCGCGCGTCTAGGACCAGATCGGCCGCACCCGCGCCGCCTTGCCGATCACCCAAGTGAGCTGGGCGATGAGCTTGAGGGCGATGTACTCGAAGTCCGAGCGCGGCGACGGATGGGTCCAGAGCCGCTGGAAGGACGAGTCCTCGGGGAACTTGTTCTTGAGCAGGAGGACCAGCTGGCGCACGTTGTCTCGGTGCGTGCCGGAATCCAGGCGGGCGGCCATGGGCTCCTGGGCGAAGCTGTGGCGCAGCTCCCGGACCAGGTTGAGGGCGCGGACGTAGTCCGGGTCGATGAGGCCCAGGCGGTGGGAGAGCTCGATGCGCGATCCGAAGGTGCCCAGCGGCCCCTCGGGATCGAGGAGCCGGTCCTCGCGCTCGCCCGGCGGCAGGAGCATGCCCTCGATAGCCAGCTTGAGGCAGTGGTCGAGCTCGGCTGCGACCAGCAAGACGAGGGCGCGGTCGCCCTCCTTCTTCCAATCGGACGCCAGATCCTGCTGGGGCTTGGAGGATGCGCCGTTGGACAAGACGCCGTCTTCGTGAGCGAACGCCGCGGTGCCGTTTTCATTTGTCATGGTTTCTAATACCCGTAGTTGACGCCGGCGCACATCCTCGGCTTGGCGGACAACCTCTGCGCCAAGCCGGGGTTCTTGCTCATGTAGCCGGCGCGGTCTTGGACTCCATAGACAAACTCGTCGAGATAACGCGCAAGCGCGGTCTCGTCGCGAGCCACTTGGTCCCAGCGCACGTAAAAGTCGTTGTCCCGGTCGTAATAGCCCTGCGCGTAGGAAGGATGGGCGCCCCAAGGCTCGACGCAGACGGCGTCGACCTGCAGCCCGGGGATGAGCGTCCGGTTGGGGTCGGAGCGGATCACCGACTCGTCGACCAGCTCCTCGACGACGACGATGACGCGCTTGGAGGCGAAGGCCGCCTCCTTTTGCACGCCCATGAGGCCCCAGATCTGCGTGTTGCCCGCCTTGTCGGCGCGCTGGGCGTGGACGATGGTCACGTCCGGGCGCAGCGCGGGCACGGCGGCGACCTCCTCGCCGGTGAAGGGGCAAGCCACGGCCTTGACGCGTCCGCTGCCCTTGGGGATGTCGCTTCCTTGATAATCGCGCAGGGGCCAAAACGGAAGGTTCGCGGCGCCGGCGCAGAAGCGCGCGACCATGCCGAAATGCGAGTATTCCTCGAGTTCGAGGCGCGGCGGCCTGGCTTCCACGGCGCGCCGGAAGGCGTGGAGCGAGCCCACGCCCGGGTTGCCCGCCCAGGAAAACACCAGCTTGCGCGCGCAGCCGGCCGCGATCATCTGGTCGTAGATGAGGTCGGGCGTCAGGCGGGCAAGGGTGAGGTTCTTGCGGCCCTGGCGGATGATCTCGTGGCCGGCGGCAAAGCAAATGAGGTGCGTGAAGCCCTCGATGACCACGGTGTCGCCGTCGCGCACCAGGGAGGCTACCGCTTCCTTGAGGCTGGCCACCTTGTTCTTCATGGTCGCCGCTATTCTAGCTTTAACGGCGCGGCTTGCCTACGTCGGCCGCTTAATGAAAGCGTTACCGCGCTTTGTATAAGACGGCCACCCCCGGCGGGCCTATAATGGAATCAGGAGGTGCTTTATGACCAAGCTGCTCAGCAGGATCTCGATCGCTCTGTGCGCGCTGCTCGGCGCGGCCGCGGCCGGCGCCCAGGGCGCGGGCGGCACCGGCGGCGTGACGGCTCCGGGCAACACCATGAGCCCAACGCAGCAGGAGCAGCAGGGCGGCGGCGTCGACACCGCGCCCGGGACTCAGCCGGGGACCAACGCCGCGCCTGGGGCGCAGCCGGGCGCGGAAGGCACGGCTCCGGGGTACAACCCCAACGCGACGACGCCTCCGCCGACGGGGCCCAACCCCGCCGCGCCGACGATGCCGGCAGCTCCGGCGCCGGGCGCGACTCCGGGCCAGACGCCGCGAACGGCTCCAGGCACGCCCAGCAACCAGACTCCCGGGGCCAACCCGAACCCGGGCGGGATGCCTTAGCTACTGCTGAAGCTCCACGTCCTGCCCGTCCCAGGAGCAGCTGAAGCCCCCTTCGTTCTGGTAGGTGGTCTCGTAGAGGTGGCGGCAGTCCTCGAAGCTGAGGCAGTGGGGGCGGGGCGCGATGACGCCGTCGGTGCATTGGCAGACGCCGGCGCGGTCGCCGCAGTGCAGGTGGCCGGTCTCGTCGACTCGCTCGACGGGCTTTGGCTTGCGCTTGGGCGCGGGCTTGACGGGAGGGGCGAAGAGCCGGGCGAAGGCCTGCCGGGCGGCCTTGCGCACTGCGCGGTCGGCGTCGTGCAGGGCAGCTTGATTGAGGACGGGTAGGGCGGCGCGGTCGCCCCGCGCCGCCAGGCCCAGGGCGGCCTGAAGGCGCACGGCGGGGCTGGCGTCGGTCGACAGCAGGCTTGCCAGCGCGTCGGTGACCGCGGCGTCCGGATCCGAGTCCTTGGCGAGCGCCTTGCAGACGGCCAGGCGCACGCCTTCGCCCTGCTCGGCGGCCAGAGCCTGGCCGACGGCGTCGTAGGCGCGCTCGTTCCTAAACGACAGCAGCGCGATGGAGGCCGCCGCCCGCACCTGGTCGCTCAAGTCGCTTTGCGCCGCGCGGCTCAGCAGCAGGCGCGCGGCGTCCGTGCGCAGCGGCGGCTGCGCCAGCTGCCGCACGAGCTCGAGCCTGGCCCGGGCCGAAGGCTCGCGCTCGTAGCGCGCCGAAAGCGCCGCGGCGCTCGGGCTTGGGGAAGGGGCGGCGGCCGTGGAGGCGGCGACGCCCGGGCCCGCCGCCCCTGCGGGGGCGCAGAGCAGGAGGAGGAGCAGCGCGCCGCTAGCGGCCAAGCTCGGAAAGGCTCGCGTCGAGGATTTCCAAGCCCTTGTCCACGTCGTAGGCCGACAGCACCAAAGGCGGCGCCACGCGGATGACGGACTGCCCGCAGGAAAGCAAGAGCAGGCCCTTGCGGAAGGCCGTCTCCTCGAGCGCGTGGGCCAGGTCCCCGTCGGGCTCCTTGGTCTTGGCGTCCTTGACGAACTCGACGCCGATCATCAGGCCCAGGCCGCGCGCGTCTCCGATGCACGGGTGCTTTTGCTGCAGCCGCTTCAAGCCCGCCAGCAGCCGC
>DAIDHI010000095.1 GCA_027452025.1 Elusimicrobiota bacterium
AACCACCATGTTCCCCGGCCGGTGGACGGGGTTGACCGGGCCGTCTCGGCCGACCGGGCCGCCGCCGATGGCGCTGGTCTGGTCCATGAAGCGGTCGCCGTTGCCGTCGACGACGCCCGAGCCCTCGAGGCCGACGTCCGAAACGCCCTGGGCCCGGATGAGGCCGACGAGCCGGCCGTCCACCTCATAGTCGGCGACATTAGGGCTTCCGAGGATCACGGCGCCGGGCAGTAGGTCCAGGTGAACGTGGCTTTTGAGAACGAGAGTGCCCGTCAGGTAAGTGCCGGCCGGAAAGACCACCCGGCCGCCGCCGCTCGTGGCGCAGGCGTCGATGGCCCGGCGCAAGGCCTTGGTCTGCAGGTCGCCGGCGCGGCCCGTCGCTCCGAAATCGCGCACATCGCAGACTCCGGCGCGGGGCCCGGAAGACGCCGGCGCGGGAGCCGCGGCCGCGGCAAGGGCCAGCGCCGCCAGAAGCCTAGCGCCAGACACGCTTATAAAGGACCGCGGCGATCACGATGCCCGCGATGCTCATGACGTTGAAGCGGAACAGGCAGCCGACGGTGACCTCGACGATGCGCAGGTCCAAAGTCGTCGGATGGAGGCCGACGGGGGCCAGTTGCGTGGCGAAGAGGTCGTGGACGCGGCCCTGCGGGATGGTCAGGGCCAAGCACTTGCCGAGGAACGTCCCGATCAGGGCTCCGGCCGCGACGACGACTGCGCCCTCGATCCAGGATTTCACCGGCTAGGCGGCTGCGGGCGCCCCTTTGCGCTTCTTGATCTCGGCGACGATAAGCGGGATGAGCTCGTTGAGGTCGCCGACGACTGAGATCGAGGCGATCTCCATCATGGGGCAGGCCGCATCGGTGTTGATCGCGACGATCGTCCCGGACGAGGACATTCCGGCCAGGTGCTGGATCTGCCCCGAGATGCCGCAGGCGACATAGAGCTTGGGCCGCACGGACTTGCCGGTGAGGCCGACTTGGTGACGGTAGGCGATCCAGCCCGAGTCCACCACGGCGCGGCTGGCGCCCACGGCGGCTCCGATGGACTGCGCGAACTCCCGGATCAGCTTGAAGCCCTCGGCCGTGCCCAGGCCCCGTCCGCCGGAGACGATGCGCTCGGCTGCGGTCAAGTCGACCTCGGAGCTTTCCTCCGGCTGGTAGGAAACGAACTCGATGCGCGCCGGGCCCGGCTCGAAGGGGACGGCCACCGTCTGGCCCGTGCGGCCGGCCTGCGCCTCGGCTCGCGGATAGGCCATCGGGCTGACCGTGGCGATCTGGACGGGCGAGCGAAACTCCACTTCCGAGACGATGTTGCCGCTGTATTGGCCGCGCTCGGCCTTGAGCCCTGAGCTGTTGAGATGCACCTGGGAGGCGTCTGCCGCCAGTCCGGCCTTGAGCGCCACCGACAGGCGCGCCGCCAGGGACTTGCCGGCCACCGAGCCAGGCACGAGCACGCGGGCGAGGCCCTCCTTGGCCACCACGCCGCCGACGGCCTTGGCGTGCAGCTCGTCGTTGAAGTTCTCGAGGGCGGGATGCTCCACGACGAACACCTTTTCCGCCCCGCGCGCGATGAGGTCGGGCGCGAATTGCGAGGCCTTGGCGCCGAGGACGACGGCGGCCAGGGGCTCCTTGGCCGCGTCGGCGATCGCGCGCCCGCAGGTCAAGAGCTCGTAGGTCGAGGGCAAAAGCCTGCCTCTCTGCGTCAGGGCGACGACGAGGGTTCCTTGGTTGGCCATGTTAGATCAGCTTCCTTTCGATGAGCAAGTCGACGAGCTTTCGCGCCTTTTCCGCCGCGGAGGCGCCTTCGACGCGCACGCCGGCGGGACGAGACGGCGGCGGCGAGGACCTGGCCACGACGGCGGCCGAGAGCGCGCCCGACAGATCCTCGGGCTTGATGCCGAGATCGGCAAGCGTCCACTTGGGCACGGCGGCCTTCTTGGCCGCCATCTTGCCCTTGAGCGAGGGCAGGCGCGGTTCGTTGATCTCCTTGACGGTGGACAGGCAGGCGGGCAAGGAGGTCTTAATGACGTCGGTTCCGTCTTCCATCATGCGCCAGACGGTGGCGCTCTTCTCGTCGATAGAATCGATCTTCTTGACGGAGATGATGCCGGGCCAGTCGAGCCAAGCGGCCACCTCGGCGCCCACGACGCCGGAGTTGCCGTCGCTGCTGTTCTTGCCGAAGAGCACCACGTTTACGGGCTTCTGCTCGTTGAGCTTCTTGATGGCCTGGGCCAGGGCGTAGCTGGTCGCGAAGGGGTTGTTGACGTCTAGATCGGCGGCGGAGACGAAGGCGGCGCCGTCGCAGCCGCGGGCGATGGCGTCGCGCACGACGCCCTCCGAGGATTCGGGGCCCGCGGAAAGCGCCGTTGCCGTCGAGCCCGGGACGCGCTCCTTGAGCCGCACGGCTTCTTCGACGGCGTATTCGTCGAAGGGGTTCATGGCGTAGGTCAGGCCCGCGCTCTTGACCTTGCCGGTGGCCGAGTCCACTCCGACGTTGTTGGTGGTCGGCGTGTTCTTGACGCAGACGATAATGTTCAGTGGCATAATGTCCTCTCTTATAGCGGCCGGTTCGCAACGGTCCTGCCGCGCGGACGGATAAAACTGGTGGTTGGGGCAGGATTCGAACCTGCGTAGGGCAGGGCCCGACGGTTTTACAGACCGTTGCTTTTGACCGCTCAGCCACCCAACCGACGTCTCGATTCTAGCTTTTTCGCGGCGGCGACTCAACGCGAAGCGGCCGCTGGCCGCCGCGTTCGAGCCGGGGGATCGAGGTTCAGGCGGCGGGCGAAGGCCGTCGCCGGTTAGCCCAGTCGTAGAAGCGGCGAGCCAAGCCGGAGAGTCCGCCGCCGGCCATGGCCCATCGGAACTCCCGGCGCACCGAAAGCCCGCGGCCAGGCAGGGGTTTGAGCAGGCCCAGCGCCAGCTCTCGCTGCATCGACCAGCGCGATAGGAAGGCGATGCCGAGGCCGGAGATCGCGGCCGCCTTAATGGCCTCCGTGCTGGCGAGCTCCAAGCGAGGCGGC
>DAIDHI010000096.1 GCA_027452025.1 Elusimicrobiota bacterium
GGTCGACGGCGGCGCGGATGGTCTCGAAGTAGGGCTTGACCTTGTGGCAGTAGGCCTTGGCCTTCTCCTCGACATCCTCGACGGCGTCGGCGGCGGCGCGGGCCTTCTGCAGGGCCTCGACGCCGGCGCGCATCTCGGCGATCCTGCCGGTCACCTCGGCGAGCAGCTGCTTTTGCGGGGCAGCCGCCTCCTTGCCCAGCGCCGCGGACACGCCCGAGTAAGCGGCCGCCAGCTCGTTTTGATAGCGCACGCCCGCCGGCACGAAGAGCGTGTTGACCATCTCGACGACGACCTTGGCCTCGATGTCGATGTCCTTGGCGTATTTCTCGAGCTTGATATGGTAGCGTGAGTGGCTCTCGATCTCGCTCATGACGCCGAGCTTCTCGAAGACCTTGATGGATTCCTTGAGCTTGAAGCCCGACAACGCCTCCGGCGTTGTCTTTACATTATGCAGCCCCCGCTTCTTGGCCTCGGCGACCCACTCCTCGGAGTAGTTGTTGCCCTCGAAGCAAACGGCCTTGCTCTCCTTGTAGAGCTTGCGCAGGACCTCGACGACGACGGCGCGGAAGTCCTTCTTGCCCTTGAGGCGCTCGTCGATGAGCCGCTTGGTCTCGAGCAGCTGGTTGGCGACGATGGTGTTGAGGACGGCGTTGGGCACGGCGTTGTTGAAGGAGGAGCCCACGGCGCGGAACTCGAACTTGTTGCCCGTGAAGGCGAAGGGCGAGGTGCGGTTGCGGTCCGTGTTGTCCTTGAGGATGGCCGGGATCTTGTCGATGCCGAACTCCATCCACTGATCCTCGGTGTCCTTGGAGGTCACGCCGCGCTCCATGTCGTTCAAGACCTTGGTCAGCTGCTCGCCCAAAAACACCGACATGATGGCCGGCGGGGCCTCGTTGGCGCCGAGGCGATGGTCGTTGCCCGAGCTCGCGATCGAGGCGCGCAAGAGCAGCGAGTGGTCCTTGACGGCCTTGATGATCGAGACCAGGAAGATCAAAAACTGCAGGTTTTCCTGGGGCGTGCGGCCGGGGCTGAGGAGGTTTTTGCCCGTGTCGGTGCCCAGCGACCAGTTGTTGTGCTTGCCGCTGCCGTTGATGCCGGCGAAGGGCTTCTCGTAGAGAAGCGCGGCCAGCTTGTGCCGGGCGGCCACCCTCTTCAACATGTCCATGACCAGCTGGTTGTGGTCGATGGCGACGTTGGCCTCCTCGAAGACGGGCGCGCACTCGAACTGGTTGGGGGCCACCTCGTTGTGGCGGGTCTTGAGCGGAACGCCGAGCTTGTAGAGCTCGCTTTCCAGGTCCGTCATGAAGGTGAAGACCCGGTCCTTGATGGCGCCGAAGTAGTGGTCCTCGAGCTGCTGGCCCTTGGGCGAGGGGGCGCCGAAGAGCGTGCGCTCGGCCAGCACCAGGTCCGGCCGCGCCCGCCAGTAGTCGTGGTCGATGAGGAAATACTCCTGCTCGGCGCCGAGGGTGGAGACAACCTTCCTGGCGTCGGAGCGGAAGTACTTCAAGATGTCGAGCGCGGCCTTGTTGAGGGCCTCGATGGAGCGCAGGAGCGGGGTCTTGGTGTCGAGGGACTCGCCGGTGTAGCTGACGAAGATGGTCGGGATGCACAGCGTAGCCCCGCCCGGATTGTCGAGCACGAAGGCCGGCGACGTCGGGTCCCAGGCCGTGTAGCCCCGGGCCTCGAAGGTGGCGCGCAGGCCGCCGGAGGGGAAAGACGAGGCGTCGGGCTCGGCCTGCACGAGCTGCTTGCCCGAGAAGACCTCGAGCACGTTGCCCTCGCCGATCGGCTCCATGAAGGAGTCGTGCTTCTCGGCGGTGGCGCCGGTCATGGGCTGGAACCAGTGGCAGTAGTGCGTGGCGCCTTTGGAGATCGCCCAGGTCTTCATCGCCGAGGCCACCGTGTTGGCGACCTCGAGGTCGAAGCGCTTGTTGTTGTTGATGCACTCCTGGACCTTGCGGTAGGTGTCCTTGGGCAGCAGGAGCTTCATCGTCTCCGGGCCGAAGACGTTGCAGCCGAAATAATCCGAGACCTTGGGAAGCGAGGACTGGGCCGGGGCGCCGTCCTGGTGCTTGCGGCTAGCCATGGCGATGATGAGGTCGGCTTCTGAGCGCGTATGGGGCATTTGATCTCTCCATGCGTGAAGATTCTCGACGGGCGCGGCCCGCCGGTGCTCGGTAGCGGATATGATATCAATTTTGAAGACCCAGCGGCCGATGGGCCCTTAGACCGCCCGGCGCCAGGGCCCAACGCTCCCCCCGGCCGAGCGGCCGCTCTGCTATCATCGTCCTCGATGCGCGCCGCCGTCTTGCTGCTCGCCCTTTCCGCGCTCGCGCCCGCGAGCGCCCAGCGGACGCTGCCGGCCGCCTTCTCGGCGGCGACGGCGCTCGCCGCCACCCACGCCCGCCGCCTGGCCGCCCTGGTCGCCGCCCTGCCCGCCCGGGCCGTCACGCAGAAGAACGTGCCGGCCGTGCCGCTCAACTTGGTCTTCCTGGGGACGCGCTCCCAGATCGAAGGCGCGCTTTCGGCCGCCGGCTGGACCGAGGTCCCGCTGGGCCTTGTCGACTCCTTCGAAGACGGCCTCCATCAGCTGCGCGAGAGGAAAAAGATCACGCTCTTTCCCCCGCTTCTGCCCTTTTTCGTCTACGGCCGAGCGCAGGTCTCCAACTGGGCCCAAGTCGTGCGCCCGCTCGAGTCTCGGCACCACCTGCGCCTGTGGCAGGGCCAAGGCAAGGACGCCCGCGGCCGCGCCATCTGGCCCGGCGCCACCAACTTCGACGCCGCCATCGACTGGCGGCAGCTCGACCACTACACCGCGCCGGACATCGACGCCGAACGCGCCTACGTGGAGCGCTCCCTGGCCGGCCTGGCCCGCCCTCCGCGCATGACCGTCGTCGCCTCGGCCAAGATCCCGCGCCGCGGCACGGACAGCAGCGGCAACCCCTTCCAGACCGACGGCGGCGTCCTCGTCGTGGAATTTCCGCCCGCGCCCTGACGGCTGCGCATTGACGCCCCCCGTCGGCCGGGCTATAATAAGGAAAGCCGACCGAAACCGTCGCCTTTTACGGGGGAGCCATGCTGACCATCACGCCGAAAGCCGCCGATAAGATCCAGTCCTTTTTTGAGTCCGAGGAGAGCGCCAAGGGCAAGGCGCTGCGCGTGATGCTCAAGCCCTCCGGCTGCGCCGGCTACGAGTACGCGCTCGGCTTCGACGACAAGCGCGAGGGCGACCACGTGCTGACCCAGACCGGCTTCGACGTCCTCGTCGACGCGAGCAGCTTGCCGCTGCTCGACGAGGCCACCATCGACTACAGCGACGATCCGATGAGCTCCGGCTTCAAGATCAGCAACCCGAAGGAGAAGAGCTCCTGCGGCTGCGGCAAGTCCAAGCAGTTCTAGGGATGGTCACGCTCAGCGAGAAAGCGGCCCAAAAGGTCCAGGCCCTGGCCCGGCAGCAAGGCAAGGCGCCGGTGCTGCGCGTCAAAGTCGGCGCGGGCGGCTGCTCCGGGATGAGCTACAGCTTCGAGATCGCCGGCGAGGTCAAGGCCGACGACATCGTCTTCGATGGCCACGGCGCCAAGGCCGTGGTGGACCCGCGCTCCGACTTCTTCATCGGCGGCTCCGAGGTGGACTACAAGGAGACGCTCATGGAGTCGCGCTTCCTGGTCCACAACCCGCAGGCCAAGAGCACCTGCTCCTGCGGCACCTCTTTCAACGTCTAGGCTTGCGGGCCTTCCAACGCAGATACTCCCATAGGTCTTCCAGCTGCGCGTCGGAGAGGTCCGTGTGGTCGGGCATCTCCGTGTAGCGGTAGAAGGAAGGCCGGCGGACGTAGGACTTGAACCACTTCTTCGTGCGGTAGGAGGTGACGCTCTGCGGAGCGTCGAGATCGGGGCCGACCTTGCCGCCTTCCCGGTTGATCGAGTGGCAGCGCAGGCAGCGGTCGCGGAACAGGTGGAAGCCAGCCATCACCTGCGTGTCCGGCAGCGCGCCCAGCGGAAAGACCTCCGGATAGCGCTCCTCGAAGCGGACAAGGTCGATGGAGGCCAGCTGATAGGGCCAGGGATAGCCGTTTTCCGCGCTCTGCCGGGGCCCCTCCCAGGTCAAGTAAAAGGGACCCGGATCGATGCGCCGCCGGCCGACGGGCTCCCACGACGGGAAGTCCAAGTCGCGCACGGCCAGGCAGCCGCCCTTTTGCGAGAGCTTCGCCGCCTCGGTCACCGAGGCGTAGCCGTCCTGGGCCTGGAGCACGGCCTCGGTATGGACGCCGTCCCGCCACCTCGCTCCGAAGGCCGCCGCCATGACGCCCCCCATCGGCAGGCACTCGTAGGATTTGACCTTGCCGTAGACCGGGTCGAAGAAGGAGGTCGTATAAGAGGAAAGCCTGCCCTTGAGCTGCGCCTGCGTCAAGACGGCGACGGTCTTTCCCGAGATCTTGAAGGCGAGCGCCGGGTCGGCCGCGCGCGAAGGCGCGGCGAGCAGCAGCAGGCTAAAACAGGCGAAAAAGCATCTCATAGATGACGACGCCCGTCACCGAGACGTAAGCCCACAGCGGCAGCGCGCGCCGGCCCCACCAGCGGTGCTTGTCGAAGCGTCCGGCCAGCGCCAGGTAGAGCGTGCGCAAGACCAGCGGGACGATCGACGCGGCGAGGATCGTGTGCGTGGCCAAAATCGAGAGATACGCCGTCCGGATCAGGCCCGTGCCGCGGAAGTAGATCACGCCGGCGCGCCAGTGGTAGTAGAGATACCCGGCCAGAAACAGCGTCGAGCAGGCGAAGGCCGCGAGCATGCAGGCCTTGTGCGCGGCGACGTTCTTGCGGCGGATGAAGAGCCACCCGGCCAGCAGCAGCAGCGCCGCCGAGCCGTTGAGGCAGGCGTTGAGGGCCGGCAGGCGCGAGACGTCCAAGCGCTAGTCGAGCTCTTCGACGGCCACGGCGCCGTATTTTCCCGAGGAGGGCGCGGCGGCGGCGTTCAAGCGCGGCTTGTGCTTGGCCGCGAGCGCCCCGGCGATGTCCTTGAGGTCGTCGACGGACTCGATGTCGGCGTCGGCGACGTAGTCGAAGTAGACGTCCTTGGCCGCGGCGAAGAGCTGGTCGGCCGTGGGCTCGGCTTTGCCCGCGAGATGGTCGGAGAGCGCGCGATGGACGCTTCCGGGCGGCAGCGCCAGGCCGACGTAGAGGACTTCGGGCTTGCCGGCCGCGTCGAAGGCGACGAACTCGTAGACGCCCGGCTTGTCCGGGGCGTGGTTGACGAGGGCGTCGGGCTTGAAGCGGAAGCAGCGCTCCGACATGCGGATCTTGAACGTGCGGGAGCTGGCGGTCATTTCAGATCTCCGATTGCCACAGGGCCCGGCCGACGAAGAAAGGCCCCATGCGCGCGATGTATTGCGAGGTCTGCTTGGTCGGACGCATGGCCTCGACGAGGGCGGACAGCGGGAAGAGCTTGCGGCCGACGAGGCCGATGACGAAGTCGTTGTCGTTCTGGTCGAGGCCGTGGCAGGCCAGGCGGACGTCGCGGCCGAGGTCGGCGTCGCCGAAGCGCCGGCCGATGATGCCGTGCTCCTTGAGGATCTGGCCCTGCTCCTGGCGCGGCAGCTGGGAGAACGCCCCGGTGCGCTTCAAGGGATACCAGACGGCCCACGGCCAGGCTTTGTCGAGCACCGTGCGCTTGGGCCGCTCCAACAGCCAGTCCTCGAGGTTGGGCTCGTAGCCCAAGGCGTAGGTGCGGCCGAGCATGGCGTATTCGGGCTTGAGGGTCATCTCCGCGAAAGGCGCCTGATTGAAGACGGGCCGCAGACGCGCCAAGAGATCCTCGGGCTCCTCGCTCATGGCGAGGACGCCCACCCCGCGCGGGTCGTTGGCGTCCTCGTAGAGGACGGCCGAAAGGCCCGCCGCCGCCAGCGCCTTGGCCAGGGGCCGGGCGTCGCGGCAGCCGCCGAAGGCCTGGAGCTGGACGAACAGGCGCCGGTCGGAAAACTGCGGCTGGCCGTTCTTGGGCCCGCCTTTTTCGCGCAAGTCGAGCGGCGGCTCCTGCGCCGGGGGCTGCGCGGCCCCGTGCTGCGGCTTTCCGGTCTCGATCATACGTCAAGTCTAACATTTCCGGATGCGGGGTCTAAATCGAAGCTCGGCGCCTTCGGCGCCGAGCCGCGGCCCCGAGGGCCGCAAAAGACCTAAACAGCGCCGGCACGCGATCTTCACGCGACACTGTTAAGATACGGCCGTTATGACCCATCTCGCCATGCTCGCTTTCGCCGCTTCTTTCGGATTCGGACAGCCCGCCGCCGTCCCGCGCCGCTCGAGCGTCTGGCTCGTGCCTTGGGACGAGCTGCCGGCCTCCGCGCTCGGGCCGTGCGTCCAGGAGATCGACCCCTTCGTCTACGCCTTCGACGCCAAGGACCGGCCCTACCTGGCCTATCCGGGGCTTTTGCAGCGCGTCGTCGAGCAGCGCAATCCCCAGATCCAGGTCGTGCCCGTCCTGGTCAACGACGTCCTCGCCGCCCGCGACCGGATGAAGGAGGAAAAGTCGATCGAGCTGCTCACGCGCAAGCTCAACAGCGACAAGCTCGTGCGCCGCCACGTCCAGGAAGTGCTCTCCGCGGCCGCGCGCCCCGACGTCGACGGCCTCGAGATCGACTACGAGCGCATCCCGCCCGCGCTCTACGGCCGCTTCGCCGATTTCGTCGAGCAATTGGCCGCGGAGCTCCACAAGCGCGGCAAGATCCTCTCCGTCGACCTGGAGGCCGGCCCGCTGGTCGTCGCCAAGCAGGCCGACATCGCGAAGAACGACTGGCCGCGCATCGCCCGCGCCGCCGACGAGGTCAAGGTGATGATGTACTACGAGCGCGGCGATTTCTCGGACGCCGCCGGGCCCGGGACCTCTTTGTCGTGGCTGGGCGCCAACCTGCGCAAGGCCGCCCGATACATTCCGCCGGACAAGCTCTTCGCGGCGATCTCGCTCTCCGGCACCGACTGGCCGGCGCCGTACTCGCCGCGCGACGCCGCCGGCAAGGTGGAGCGCCTCCACTACGGCCAGGTGCTCCAGCTGCTGCGAAAGACGGGCGCCTCCCCTGAGTGGGACGCGCGCTGGAGCGCGCCGCTGTTTCGCTACGCCGCCTCCGGACGGCAGCGCGAAGTCTGGTTCGAGAACGAGCGCAGCATCGCCGAGAAGGTGCGGGCCGCGGCCGGGACGGGCGCCGGGGCGGCGCTGTGGTATCTGGGCGCCGACCACCCCGACGTCAGTAGGTTAGGCTTATGCCGGCGTTGACGGTGCGGCTGGTGTAGTTGGCCGTGTCGAGGTATTGCCCGTTGAGGTTGAAGCTGAAGATGTCGGTCAGATGCCAGAGCACCCCCGCCGAGAACTCCTGCACCACGCGGTGCGTGCCGGCGTCCTGGCCGTAGCCCGCCCCGTACTGGAACGTCCCGTCGAACGTGCGCCGGCCGGTGGTCTCGCTCAGGCGCCCGAGCGGCAGGTCCACGCCGAGGATGCCCATGTGCTGGACCAAGCCCTTCGGCGTCCAGTAGATGACTTGGTTTTCGAAGTTCGAGTTGCCCGCCCAGAACTGGTAGCCCAGCGAAAGGTAGCTGTTGAGCTTGCGCGTCAGCTGCCCGCGCGCGTCGAACTCCCGGTTGCCGTCGTTGAAGATGAGCCGGTCGTAGTTGCCGGTCAGATACCAGTTCATCCCCAGGTCGTAGGCGAGGCCGCCCCCGTAGTCGTGGTAGTGGATGCCTTGCTGGATGGCCGGCGCCGTCTCCTCGTTGGCGAAAGACGTGCGCCCGGTGAGGCTCGCGCCGTGAAAGGCCAGCACATTGACCGACCCGTCGTAGTTGTTGTCGATGCGGTTGGCGCCGTTGAGGAAGTCCCGGCGCGAGAAGTCTCCGTCGAGACGCAGCTTGGACAGGGGAAATATCTGCATGCCCGCGCCCGCCTCCTTGGAGCGGACGTTGGCGAATCCGCTCTGGTGATATTGGCCGGGGCCGCCCCAGGCGCTGATATTGACGGGGCCGGCGGAGGCGTCGGTCTGCAGCTTCCCCAGATAGTTCGCGCGCGAGTCGCTGTCGGAGAAGGCGTAGCCCGTGCTGCCGACGTGGGGCCGCGCGTTGGCCTTGGATTGGTCCTGCAGCATCTGATAGCGCTCGTTGCCGGGATCGTAGGCGATGGCCTTCGCGTAGAGCTTGCGCGCGTAGTAAGGGTTGCCCACGCGCTCGTAGGCCAAGCCCCATTGCGAGGTGAAGTCCCCGACCGTCACGCCGTAGCGGTGGACTTGATCGTAGTATTTGAGGGCCGTCATCGGCTGGCCGGATTCGATCCAGAGCTGGCCCTCGGCCATCTTCAGGCGCACCCAGGGGTCGTCGACCTGAAGATGGCGCATGAGCTGCCGCGGCGTCATGTCCTTGGGCACCTCGAAGCGCATCGCCTCCGAGCGCTTCGTGTTCGGCAGGTTGAAGCCCCACTGGCTCTGCACGAAGCCGAAGCGGAAATACTGGTCGATGATGCGCTCGTTGACGGCGTCCAGGCCCGGGTCGTTGGTGTAGTCCTCCTGCCCGGCCTCGCCGAAGGGCAGCGCGAAGCCGAGAGGCTTGCCCTTCATGTTGGGGAAATACTGCAGGAACTTCTCCACGCCCGTGCGCGCGTCGTTCTCGATGCGGGCCTGCGCTTCCTCGTGCGTCTCCAGGCGGCCCTTCTGCGCCAGCCACATCCGGTTGGCCAAAAACGGCGACTTGTGCACCGGATCGATCGGGACGAGGCCATGTCCCTCGTTGGCGTGGTATTGCAGCTGCCACAGCCCGCTCGACTGGTATTTGCGCAGGTCTCCCAGGCCCGCGTGAAAAGGCGCGCCGTTGATGCCGCCGACGATCACGAACATCGTCGCCTTCATGCCCGTCTCCTTGAGGATCGGCGTGGCGTTGCGGAAGGCGTCGATGCGGCCGTCGTCGAAGGTGATGAGGATCGGCTTGGGCGGCAAGGCCTTCCTGCCGTCGAAGAAGTCCGACATGTCGCTGACGAAGACGGGATGGTAGCCGGCGTCCTTGAGGGCCTGCATCTGCGCCCGGAACAGCGTCTCGTCGACCTGGTCGGAGCGCTTGAATTTCGCCACCGAATGGTAGAGCAGGATCGGTACGGGGCTGCGGTCGCGGTGGTTGAGCTTCTTGACCGTGCGCCAGGCCTTCTCGATCTTGCCCATGTCGGCCATCAGGCGCGCCTGATAGAGGGCGATGTAGGGCGGCGCGTTCTTTTTCGAAAAGCGCTTGCGGGCGAGGGTGCCCATCACGCGGATGGCCCGCTTGCGATCGCCCAGGCCCTCGTAGATGCGCGCCAGCGACCACAGGGCGCGCTCCGAGTTGGGGTTGAGCCGCAGCAGCTGCTCGAGCACGGCGCGAGCGTCGCGGTAGCGCTGCATCTCCTCGAGCAGGTCGGCGACGAAGAAGAGGTTGGCGAGCAAAGTGGGCTCGGTCTCATAGCCCTTCTGCGCCGCTTCCAGAGCCTGAGGCAGAAGGTGCATGGCATAATAGATGCGCGCCAGCCTCAGCCAATCCGTCCCGTCGAGCGGCCGCACGCCGGCCAGCTCCCGCTCCCAATAGAGCGCGTCCTCCCAGGAGCCGTTGTTGACGGCGTCGGTGATGAGCTTCTGGTAAGGCATCGGATCGAAGGGCGACTTTTCGGTCAGCCACTTCCACTCCGCCACGGCCTTGTCGAACTGTCCGAGGGCGTAGTAGCTCTGGGCGCGGTGCTTGTGGTAGGCCAGGTTGTCGGGATACTCGGCGATCAGCTTGTCGAAGTACTTGAGCGCCTCCTCGTTGCGGTCCATCATGGCGAGGAAGTCGCCCATGTTGAACTCGAGCTTGGGATCGTCGGGATATTGGTCGAGGAGCTTGGCCAGAACGCCCAAGGCCTCGTCGTCGCGCTGCAGGTGGAAGAGAGCCTTGGCTTTGAGCAGGCGCAGGTCCTTGTCGTCCGGGCGCAGCTCCAGGGCCTGGTCGGTCAGGTCCAAGGCGCTGCCGTCGTCGCCGAGCTCCAGGTCGATGTTGGCCAGAAAGCGCAGATAGAGCGGGTTTTGCGGAAAGGCCGCGACGAGCTTCTTGCCCCACGCGAGAGCCTCGTCGTACTTGCGGTCGTGCCAGGCCGCCCAGCCCAGGTTCATCATCGACTTCTCGTCCGGAGGATTGCGCGCCGCAAGCTGGCTCCATTCCGAGATCGCCTCCTCGTAGCGGCCGAGGCGGTAGAGCACCGTGGCCCGGCTGCGGCGGTAGGCCGGCGTCGTCGAGTCCAGGCGCACCAGGCGGTCGTAGAGCACCAGAGACTCCTCGAGCTTTCCCTGTCCGGAGAGGTAGTCGGCGTTGGCGAAGAGGACGGCCGGGCTGTCGGGAAAGCGCCGCAGCAGGTCGTCGAGGATCTTGACGGCCTCCTTGGGGCGGCCCAGGTGCAGCAGCGCCTTGGCCTTGACGAGCGAGGCGTCGCGGTTGCCGGGCAGGACGGCGAGGGCGCGGTCGGCGAGCTTGAGCGCCGCCGGATAGTTGGCGCGCTCGATGTCGAGGTCGGCCAGCAGGCGCATGTAGGTCGGATTCTTGGGATCGAGCTTGGAGAGCAGGTCCCACACCTTCCACGACTGCTCGTAGTCGTGGATGTGCCAGTAGGCCCAGCCCAGATTCATCAGGATGTCGGCCGAGCCGGGATTGCGGCGGGCCTCCCCCTCGAAGAGGGGAATCGCCTCGCGGTAACGCTGCGCCTTCATGAGCTCGACGCCCTTGAGATAGCCCGGCGACTGCGTGACCGGGGCGGCGAGCGCCGCCGCGGCGCCGAGCAGGACCGCGGCGACGGCGACGGCTTTAGAGACCCGCGGGCTGCGCATTGGCGGCCTCCATGTCGTAGACTTGCAGGGTTTCCAGATCGTCCCCGGGACGGGAGACGGGCTTGAGCACGCCGTCGACGCAGCGCGCCCAGGCGGCCTGCGGCGGCTCGCCGCCGTCCAGAGTCGCCCACAGCCGCCGCCCGGAGGCGCGCAGCCGGGCTTTGAGCTGCGCGGCGAAGGCCATCGCGCCCTCGGCGTCGCCGCCGGCGGGCACCCGGAGGTTCACAGTCGAGATATCGGCTCCGTCGGCCGCCTCGGCCACCTCTTGGGCCACGCGGGCGCGCGCGGCCGGGTCGCGCAGCCACGGCGCGCGCCCGGGAAGCTCCACCATCGGCGCCAGCGTCGCCCGGTTGAAGCCCGAAAGCGCGCGCGCGAATTGCAGCTGCGAGCCGGTGCTCAGCAGCCGGCCGGCCGCGGTGACGGTGAACCAGCGCGGGGAGACGCCGTGGGCGGCGACGGCCTGCTCGTGCAGGCGCTCGGCCAGCCCGGGGCCGAAGTCCTCCGGCAGCCGGTCGATGACGACCCATTGCTCGGGCAGCGGGGCGGCGCGAAAAAGGTCGATGACGCCCAGGGCGTTCTTGCGCTTGGTGTCGTAGGCGATGAGCTCGACGCGCCCGGTATCTATGCGGGGATCGAGCTCGAGCGCGTTGCGAAAGGCCAGCCGGCCGTTGATATGCACGATGGCGACGTCGCTTTTGAGCGTCAGCGTCAGCCGGGCGGGAAGGCCGCCGATCGGCCACGACGCCAGGGTCTTGGGCGGGCGGTTGGCGGCGGCCTTTTCCTCCACCTTCCAGAAACCCTTTTTGGCGCCGACGCGCAGGTAATGCCCGTCGTTGTAGCGCGTATAGAGCCAGAAGGCGGACTTGTATTTCTTGAGCTCGAACTCGATGACGGAATCCGACCACGTGTCCGTCCCGTTGAGAAAGACCGCCGCGCCGGTCTGCCGCGGCGTGGGAATGACGGCCAAGCGGTCGCGAGTCCCCGAGACCACGCCGTAGTCGACGATCCAGTCGGTCGACAGCTTTCCGCTCTTAAAGTCGTCGAAGAAGGGCCGGCGGCGGGGCCAGTTGGCGTCGATGGCGCGGACGTTTTCCTCGGGCGTGCGCTCCGGCCGCGCGCGTATGATGCGCAGCGCGCACAGCTTCTGGTCCGGCCCGTTGAAGCCCAGCGGCGAGGCGCCGAAGCGGAAGGGGTACTTCGCGCAATCGCGCGTCCAGCCGGAGTCTTTGGCGCCGTCGAGCACGGGCGCGCCGGGAAGGTCGGCGGGCGGCGGCATGGGCTTTTCGGAAAACCAGCCGAAGTCCCAGGCTCGGCTGCGCAGCATGTCCAAGACGGCGTGCCGGGTCAGGGAGTGGCGCCGGATGTTGCCGGTGCCGTAGCGGGTCTCGTTGACGAAGACCAGCGCCTTCATGCGCGCGCGGCGCAGGGCCCGGTCGGCCAGCGCGATGCTGGAAGGATCGTCGCGGTCGAGCGCGATCAAGACGGCCATCGGCGGGAAGGGCCGCCCCTCCTCGTAGAAGTCGCGGATATCGGACAGGCCGATCGAGATGTAGCCCTGGGCGCCGAGCTGGCGCACGATCTGCTCGAACTCGCCGCTGAGCATCGTGAAGGGCTCTCCCGAGTCGCTGAGCCTAGGGAAGGCCACGGCGACGAAGTGGGAGCTGCGCCGCGCCGATTCCGGCACGTCGGCAAAGCCGATCACGTAGCGCCGCCAGTAGGCCCGGCCGCCGAAGGTCCACGTCGCCTCGGCCAGCACGACGAAGAGGATCGCGCCCCAGGCCCAGGCGTAGCCGCGGCTCATCCGCGCGTCCCCCAATGGTTCTTGCGCATCGTGAACATCGCGTAGTAGGTCTGCGGCCCCATGAGCACGACCTGTACGGCCACCAGCAGCATCCCGAGCAGCCAGGTCCGGCTGGGCCTGACGAGGTAGAAGAACAGGCACTGGGCGATGCCGACGAGCAGCAGCCCCACGACGTAATAGAGGAGGATCGAGTCGGGCTCGACGAAGCTCAAGACGCCGGCGCGAAACACCATGATCGGAGACAGCAGGCTGCAGAGCGCTCCCACGTAGAACGAGATCGCCGCCAGCGGATGCTTTCTCCACATGAAGCTGCTCGCCAGCAGGGTCTCGCGCAGCCAGGACTTCTTCCAGCGCACCTGCTGGCGCATGTAGCGCCCCCAGGTCTCGGGCGCGAGAGTCGAGGAGAGCGCGCGCTCGTTGTAGATGACCCGGTGCTTGCGCAGGATGTAGTTCGTCAGGCTGCGATCGTCGCCGAACGTGGCCTTGGCCCCGAGGAAGCGCTGGTGCAGCCAGGGGTCGAGGACTTCGAGCACGTACTCGCGGCGGTAGGCGGAGAGGCAGCCCGGGCAGCAGGAGACGGCGCTGAAGACGCTCTCCGACGCCTTCATGAGCCGGTAGGAGAGGAAATAGCGCACCTCCTGCAGGCCCGTGAGCACGTTGCGGCTGGCGTTGGCCACCTCGGTGTGGCCGGAGGACGCGCCCAAGGTGGGATCCTCGAAGCCGCACACGATGTGGCGCAGGGAGTCGGGATAAAGGAAGGTGTCGGAGTCGACGAAGACGATGAGCTCGCCCTTGGCCAGCCGCACCCCCGTCGCCATGCCGTCTCGCTTGCCGCTGGGCGGAATCGAGCGCACGATCAGCCGCGGATACTTCTTCTGGAGCTTCTCGAGCACCTGCGGCGTCGAATCGGTCGAGCCGTCGTTGACGACGATGACCTCGCGCTTGTCGTCGGGATAGTCGGCGCCGAAGCAGGACTCCACGGTCTTGGTGATCGCGTCCTCCTCGTTGCGCACGGAGATCACGATGCTGATCGTCGGCTCGAATTCCGTCGGGATATCGGGCGGCCGATAAAAGCGGGAGATGAAGAAGCGCGAGATGAAGTACATCGCGATCGTGAAGCTGTAAAGGTAGAAGAGCGGCGAGTACCAAAAGAAGCGGATGTTGTCCCACTTGAGCCACAGCATGGAGACCAGGACCAGGAGCACCAGCAGCCCGAACTTGCGCTGATGAGCCCCCACCACGTCGGCCGTCAGTTGGCCGATCTTGCCGTCGAGCTCGACGATGAGGTCGCATTCGTCGGACTGCTTGAGGTCGGGGCGGACGTTGGCGACCTTGCCGGACCACTCGCAGTGCAGGCCCCGGAAGTTGGAGGACAGCGACTGGGGCAGGTTGAACGAGAGGCGGACCTTGCTGCCCTCCAGAGCGGCGGCGGGCACGCGCACGCACACCGCTTCCTCGTTATAGTCGCGGGCGACGCCCTTGAGGGCCCTGCCCCGCCGGAAGCTTCCGGACGCGGAGACCGCCACGGGGAAGGAATCGTGCACGCGGGGCAGGCGGCGTCGCTCCTGCTTTTCTGATCTCATGCGCGTGCCAGTATAGTCGCGGCCCCCGGGGCGCCACCATGGACGCGTTGTAAAAGGATTGAGAATGGTCGGTGTCGCGGCCGGCGTCACGAGCCCTTCACCGGAGTTTTACGGCGCCGCGATTGGCGGGTCCGCGGGCCGGCCCTATAATGCGGGACGGCGTTTCGAGCTTCGAGCGCCGAATTCAAAGTAGGAGGCACCATGCAAGAGACTTACACCGCCGTAAAGGCGAGCATCGACTTCCCCAAGGAAGGCGAGCTCATCACCTCCCCGCATTACACTTTCCGCATTCAGGCTCCCATCAACGCCGAGAAAGTCGAGCTCTGCGTCGACGGCTCGCCCTGGCAGCTTTGCCGCTATTCCGCCGGCAATTGGTGGTTCGACTGGTCGGACTATTACTCCGGCGAGCACGAAGTGGTCGCGCGGATCCTGCCTTTCGACAGCCGCAATTACGTCCTCTCGACCAGGCGCTTCTCGGTCCAGCTCGACGGCCGCGATCTGCCGCGGCACGAGCACGAGACGCAGCGCCCGCAGGAGTTTTCCAACGGGGGCAAGCAGACCATGACGCAATACAGCGTCCTGACCAACAACGAGCCCTGGATGCTCGCCCGCGTCACCCAGCTTCTTTCCAAGGAGGAGGTCATGATCGCCGGCATGATGACGGTCAACATCGGCGACACCTCCGCCATCCAGTTCCTGACCGATCAGAACCACGACCTGCGCCAAAAGCTCGAGCACGCCGGCCTGCCCGTGCTGGAAAAGGAGGTCTTCCACATCGCCATCCCCAACCAGCCCGAGGAGCTCAACCGCCTCGTCCGCACCCTGGCCGAGCGGGAGATCAACATCCGGTCGCTTTACGGGACCGTGGAGAACGACCGCGTCAAGCTGGTCCTGGCCGTCGACCAGCCGGAAAACGCCGCGCCGATCATCTCCCAGTTCGCCCTGACCCCCCAGAGCCGCTGAAAAAACCGCCCTCCCGCTTCCGGCCGTCGTCCGGAAGCGGGAGGGCCCAAGTCAGCGCCGCCAGGATCATGTCCGCTCCCCGATCTCCCGCCCCGCAGATGACGGTCATCATGCCGGCACGCCCGGAAGAGCTGGCGCGCTTGAGCGAGGCCCTCGACCGCATCGCCAAGGCTCTGGCCCGGCGCGACGTGCGCCGGCTCACCGGCTCGCTGTCGAACTGACCTATTTGACGACGGCGAAACTCTGGTAGAGAGTGCGGCCGTCCGCGGTCCTTATCCGGGCGATGTAGACGCCGGAGCCCACCAGACGTCCTTCTCCGTCGCGGCAATCCCACTTGATGTCGGCGCCATTTCGGCATTCCTGAAAGACCCGCCTTCCGCGCAGGTCGACGATCGTCACTTCCCGCGCCGAGGAGCCGAAGACGGCGTCGTCGTCGATGCCGTCCTGCCGCGCCGGCGTCAGGAACTTCTGCGGCGCGCGGGGATCCGGCAGGGCGCCCTGCGGCTGCGCCCGGACCGAGCCCGCCGGCGGCGGGAGGGCCGAGATCACCTGGAACTCCGCCAGGGAATAGCCGTACTGCGTGGCGCCCTTGGTGCCCGACATCATCACGTAGCGCGCCTGCACCGGCGCAAACGAAAGCTGCTCCGTCGCGCCCTTTCCGGCGGCCTGATCGTAGGCGTCGGTCCAGGCGTTGCCGTCCAGCGACACGAGGATCTCATAGACCTGGGCGTTGGCGCCCAGCCAGCTGAGCACCACCCCGCCGATCCACTGGGGCGCCCCCAGGTCGATCTGGATGTACTCGGAGTTGCTGAATTGGCTCGACCAGCCCGTGGCCAGGTTGCCGTCGACGACGTTGGACGGCTGGCCGCTGACTGTGGACGAGGCCCAGACCTGCTTGCCCAGCGCGAGATTGATGCCCGGAGGCACCTGCGAAGCGAAGGGCGTGGCGAAGGTCTCGTCCGCCGAGGCCGTGGACTCGCCCTTCTCGTCCTGGGACAGGACCCGGTAATGGTAGGTCATGCCCGGCGTGAGCTGCTGCAGCACCACGGAATGCTGCGGCAGAGGCGCGGGATCCGATTCCGTCGAGCCGTAGATCGCGTAGGGACCGTAGGCGACCGCGGAATCGGCCGCCTTGTCCGTGGTCCACGTGATCACGGCGCTAAACGGCGTCACCTTCTGCGCGGCGACATCGGAGATGATGGGCTCCGGCGGAGGCGGCGCTGCGGCCGCGGGCCCGGCCGTCATCGTCGAGACGGCGACCGGCGCTCCCGCCTGCGGCGCCATCGCGCCCGCCGCCGGCGGCGGCAGGACGGCCCCGGGCGGGCCGTAAAGAGTGGCGTCACCGGCAGCGCCGTTGCCGATGACGCCGAAAGGGCTGGCCCCCGGCGGAGGGGCCGCCGCCGCCCGGCGGGCGGCCAGGAGGACGGCGGCGAACAGCAGGCTAGAGGGGCTCATTGAGATCGGCTCCGCGCAGGGCGGTGTTCGGGCGCACGGGCGCGAACGCGGGGATCATGGGCAGCGACGCCGGCTGCGCCGTCGCGGCTCCCGCCACCGCCTCGGGCCGCGACGCGCCGCCGAAGTAATAGCGCAAGCCGATCATCTGCGTGCCGAAGTTGCCGCCCATGAGCTCGCGCTGGAAGAGGACGGCGTAGTCCAGGCCCAGGCTTCCCAGGCGGATGCCGGCCCCGGCGCACAGGCCCAGCGACGTCACGCCCAGGCGGAAGGCCGCGCGGCCCCTATAGAAGGCTTTTTCGAGCCCGACCGAGGGGATGACGCGGTCGCCCAGCGTGCCCCAGGTCTGGTCGCTATAGAGGAAGTCCGCCGCCAGGCGCAGGCCGGCCCGCGGCAAGGCGTAGAGGGCGCTGGCCTGGATCTGCCGCGGCACGCGGTCGACGGACGCCAGGCCCATGTCCGGCTCGTTGATATTGCGCACCACCAGTCCCAGGGTCAGCGGCCCCGACGCCTGATAGGCCAAGCCGGCGTCGAAGGCGGCGGCGGTGCGCGACGTGCCGTTGGCGAAGACCGGGTCGGCGGCGGCCCCGGGGTCGCCGCCGATCGAGTAACCGAGGTAGAGCTGCTTGGCCGTGAGACCCCAGCTGAGCGCCCCCGCGCGCCGCGCGTAGGAGAAGGCGATCTCTCGCTCGTTTTCCAGGCCCTGGGCCATCAGCGTGCCGACGCCGGCGGTGAAGACCCCGAGGCGCGTCGGCGCCGTCGCCGAAAGCAGCCCTTGGCCGATCGCGCCCACGCCGGAGAGGCCCGCGTACATCTGGTCGTACATGAAGTAGACGTCGGGCGAGCTCACGAGGCCGAGTTCGGCGGGGTTCGAGAAAAGAGCCGTCGAGTCCCGGGCGGCCAGGGCCGAGCCGCCCATGGCCGCGGCCTGGGGGCTGACCGGCAAGTCTTGGAAGGCCGCGGCGGCCGGACCCGCGGCGCCCAAAAGCAGCAGCACCGCGGCCGCGCGGCTCCACGTCGAGGGTCGCATAACGGCTCCGAATGATACCCGGGCAAAAAGCGCAAACGCAACCTTTACCGGGCCGCAGTTGGCGCCGTCCCTCGTCGAGCCTATAATGAAGTCATGTGCGGAATCGTGGGATACGTGGGCCGCAAGGATATCGGTTCGGTCCTGCTCGACGGTCTGCGGCGGCTCGAATACCGGGGCTATGATTCGGCCGGCCTGGCCGTCGTCGAGGCAAGCCAGCTGCGGATCGTGCGCGCCGTGGGCAAGCTCTCGAACCTCGAGTCCCTCGTGCGCCGAAGGCCCGTCTCGGGCGGCGCCGGCCTCGGCCACACCCGCTGGGCCACGCACGGTCGCCCCTCGGAGGCCAACGCCCACCCCCACGCCGACTGCGCCCGCCGCCTCGCCGTCGTCCACAACGGGATCATCGAGAACTTCGTCTCCCTCAAGGCCGAGCTTTCGGCGACCGGCCACCGGTTTCGCTCCGAGACCGACACGGAAGTCGCCGCGCATCTCATCGAGGAGCGCCTGCGCGAGTTGGAGGCCGAAGGCGGCGCCCGCGAGCCCGGCGCGGCTCTTTTGGAGGCCGTGCGGCGGGCCCTTTCGCAGGTCCGCGGAGCCTACGCGCTCGCCGTCGTCTGGGCGGGCGCGCCCGGCGTGATCGTGGCCGCCAAGACCGCCTCGCCCCTCGTCCTCGGCCTCGGCGAAGGCGAGACCTTCCTCGCCTCCGACGTCCCGGCCTTCCTCAAACATACCCGCAAGGCGGTCTTCTTGGAGGACGGCGAGCTCGCGCTGGTCGGGCCGGAGGGCGCGCGGTTCTTGCGCCTGGACGGCCGCGCGGTCTCCAAGGAGCCGGCCGTCGTCGAGTGGGACCACAACCTCGCCGAGAAGGCCGGCTACCGGCACTTCATGCTCAAGGAGACCCACGAGCAGCCCCAGGCGATCGAGAACACCCTGCGCAACCGCCTGCTCCCGCTCCACGACGGCGTCCTCGAGCGGGAGGCCGGCATGCCGCCCGGGCTCATCGCCTCGATCAAGGGCGTCCACATCGTCGCCTGCGGCACGGCCTACCACGCCGGCATCGTCGGCAAGTACCTTCTCGAGCGCTTCGCGCGCATGCCCGCCCAGGTCGAGACGGCCTCGGAGTTCCGCTATCGCGAACCGCTCATCGATCCCGCGACGCTCGTCGTCGCCATCAGCCAGTCCGGCGAGACGGCCGACACGATCGCGGCCATCCAGCTCGCCAAGCAGGCCGGCGCCAAAGTCCTGTCCATCTGCAACACGGTGGGCTCGACCGTGACGCGATCGGCCGACTTCAATTTCTACACCCACTGCGGGCCGGAGTGCGGCGTCGCCTCCACCAAGGCGTTCATCGGGCAGCTGGCGGCGCTCAACGTCCTGGCCCTGCACCTGGCAGCCAGCCTCGGCCGGCTGCCCGACGCCGAAGGCATGGCCTGGGTCGAGGAACTCTCGCGGATGCCTGACCTCATCCGCGAGACGCTCAAGCTCGACGCCCAGGTTCTCGATCTGGCGCGCTATTACGCCCAGGCCGAGCATTTCATCTTCATCGGCCGCACGGTGAACTATCCCACGGCCATCGAGGGCGCGCTCAAGCTCAAGGAGATATCCTACATCCACGCCGAGGGCTATCCCGCGGGCGAGATGAAGCACGGGCCGCTGGCCTTGGTCGACGAGACGATGCCCGTGCTCGCCATCGCCACGCGCTCCGCCGTCTTCGAGAAGATCCTCTCCAACATGGAGGAGGCCAAGGCCCGCGGCGGCCGCCTCATCGCCCTTTGCACCAAGGGCGAGGCGCGCCTGACGGGCAAGGCCGACCACGTCCTCGAGCTGCCGGCCGTCTCCGAGCATCTGTCGCCCATCGTCAACATCATTCCCCTCCAGCTGCTCGCCTACCACATCGCCGACTTGCGCGGCTGCGACGTCGACCAGCCGCGCAACCTGGCCAAGAGCGTCACCGTCGAGTAGACCACCTTGGGTGTCAGACGTTGACTTGTTGACTTGCCGGGCAAGTCAACAAGTCAACGTCTGACACCCAAAGAGGAGCCCCCGGCTCCGCGCTTTTCCGCGTCGGGAACTCCGGGGGCTCGAATCTTCGGGCGACGGGCTAGGCGCGCACGATCTTGTCGGGCATCACCTTGGCGAGATGCTCCAGCGCGTTGCGGGTATCGATGATGAGCGTCGCGAACTTCCCGATGAGGTCGTAATCGAACTCCGTGTGGTCCGTGGCGATGATCACGGCGTCCTTGGAGGCCAGTTCCTTTTCGCACAGCGGCACGGATTTGACGCGCAGGTGCCGGTAATGGCGCATGTTCGGGAAGTTCGGGATGTAGGGGTCGTTGTAGACCACCTTCGCGCCCTTCTGCTCCAACAGCTCGAGCAGCTTGAACGCCGGGGACTCGCGCGGGTCGTCGATGTCCTTCTTGTAGGCCAGGCCGAGCAGGAGAACCTTGGCGCCCTCCAGCTTCTTGCCGCGGGCGCGCAGGGCCTCCTCGAGCTTGCCCATGACGTAGTAGGGCATCTGGATGTTGAGCTCCCCGGCCAGGTCGATGAACCGGGTGTTGAATTGGAATTCCCGCGCCTTCCACGAGAGGTAGAAGGGATCGATCGGGATGCAGTGGCCGCCCAGCCCGGGGCTGGGGTAGAAGGCCTGGAAGCCGAAAGGCTTGGTCGACGCCGCCTTGATCACCTCCCAGACGTCGATGCCCATGCGGTCGAAGCACATCTTCAGCTCGTTGACGAGGGCGATGTTGACGCAGCGGTAGGTATTCTCGAGCAGCTTCGCCGCCTCGGCGGCCTCCGCCGAGGAGACCTCCACGACCCGCACCACGGCCTCGCCGTAGAGCGCGGCCGCCGCCTGCAGCGAAGGCGGGTCGATGCCCCCCACGATCTTGGGGATCTGCTCGTTGGTGAAGCTCTTGTTGCCCGGGTCCTCGCGCTCGGGCGAGAAAGCCAGGAAGAAGTCGTGGCCGCAGCGCTCTCCCTTGCGCTCGAGCTCCGTCTTCATGATCTCGCGCGTCGTGCCGGGATAGCTCGTGCTCTCCAGGACGACGAGCTGCCCCCGCCGCAGCGTCTCGGCGATGTTGTCGGCGGTCTGCTTGATGAAGGAGACGTCCGGCCGTCCTTCCGCCGTCAGCGGCGTCGGCACGCAGATGATGATCGCGTCCATGTTGGCCAGCCGCTTGAAGTCCGTGGAAGCCTGCAGCTTCTTGTCCTTGGCGAGCTTCGAGAGCGTCTCCGAAGTCACCGACTTGATGTAGGAGCGGCCGCTGTTGATGCGCTGGACCTTGGATTCGTCGACGTCGAAGCCGGTGACCGTGAAGCCCTTCGAGGCGAAGAGCCGCACCAGCGGCAGCCCGACGTAGCCAAGACCAATGACGCCGACCCTGGCCTCGCGGGTCTTGATCTTGCGCAGAAGATTGTCGAGCAGCACCTGGCCGGACGGCGCGACGGGGCTCTGCGGGGCGGCCGGCGCCGGCTTGCGCTTGACGACGGTGGCGGAACGTGTCATTTCTTCTCTCCCTCCTGCTGTGTAACTCCCCAGTCCGGCGGGTAGCCTAGAAGGCCGGCCGCCGACCGCGCCGTGACGACGCGATGATACCAGCTCGAGAGCGATCGCAGCCCCGACTCGAGCATGCTCTTGATGCCCAGGATGACCGAGATCACGAGAAGCAAAGCGATGTATGCGCCGAGAAGGATCCAGCCCAACGCCAGCAGCCCGCCCATCCCCACGGTCTCCATGCGCGCCTCCGCACAAGCCTCTGACGAACCTCGGCCATTCTAACACGCCGCCGGTGACGAAGCGCCGACGCCGGTGTAAATTCGAAGAGCCGGGCCCTTGACGCCTCCCGGACCGCGGCGTACGCTATCGAGCGATTGCCCCGAGACCGATGAAGACCTCGTGCCTGCTTTTTTTCGCGGCGCTGCTGCTGACGGGCGCCGTTCGCGCCCAGGACGACGCCGACGCCCCGGCCACGACGGCTCTCAAGCGGTATATCCGCGCCCGGATGGACGCCCGCCAGGAGCGCGCCGACAAAGCGCGCTCGGGACGGCCCGCGCCGCCGCCCTACGCCGGACTGCCCGACACGGTCTCGCCCACCCTGCCCGAGGACGAGGGCTTCGTCCGCGATCGCAGGTTCCCCGGAGAGCAGGTGGTCGCCGACGTTTCGGGCCTGGACGCGGCCGGGCTGACGCTGCCCGACGTCATCGAGGACGAGGAGTGGGCCCGGCTGCCCGACGGCGCGCGCATCCGCCGCGACCGCAGCCGCGGCTATGAGATTTGGCACTATCCGCCCGGAACGCGCTTGATCCACCGCATCTTCCTCAAGTCCGATCATCGTCTCATCGAGCTGCGCATGCTCCAAAAGCAGGACGACGACGCCTCCGGCGACGGGCCGTGGGCCTTCGGCGTCTACCGCCCCGACCGCGGCCTTTACGCCCTGACTCTTTACCAGGAGCGCGGCGGACGGCCCGAGTCCGTCTCCCTGCCGCTGCCCGGACGCTTCGGGCGCTTCACGTGGACGCGTCTGCCGCTGTCCTCGTGCCGCGACTGCCACGCCTCCATGGGCGACGGCTGGTATCAGTACGCCGACCGGGACCGCGCCGGGCCGTGCGGCTTCGTGCCGCTCAACCCCGCGCTGCTCACGCGGTGGGCGGCGCATTACCAGCGCCGCCACGGCTACTATCCTTTTATAGGACCCTAGACCCCGGCGCCGTAGGTCCAACGATCCATACGGCCCGGACGCGGCCCGCGTATACTCTCTGGGCCATGCAGCGCCCCCTGCGGCCCATCGCCGTACTGCTCGCCGCGACCCTCGCCGCGCAGCCCGGCATGGCCGCCGTCGAGCGCGCCGCGGCCGAGCGGCCGGCCGCCTCAGCGCCCGCTTCGGCCCCCCTCCTTCCCGCGCTGCCCGCCCTGCCGACGCTGCCCAGCGCCGCCGACGCGCCGAGCTTGTCG